>CAXBPL010000001.1:0-101348 GCA_963977615.1 uncultured Polaribacter sp.
ATTGAATTTTGATTTACACATTTTCTTTTTTCGACTTTTTTACTCTATAAAATATAGTAAACTGAATAATTAAACCAATAAGTACCAAAAAGCCTATTTCTAATTTAGACATTAAATTATTTGTATCTAAAGATTTTTGAGCAATGCTCGTTAAACTTTTACTTTCTTTAATCTGAATTTCAGATAATTTAATTAAATCCGCTTTTATAATATTGATGTTGGTCAGTAGTTCATCATTATTTTCAAGTTTTTTAGCTTCTAAATCAGTTAACTTATTAAAATCTACTTTTAACTTTTCAAAAATTTGACTCTCTTTTTTTGTAAGCTTTGTTTCAGAAAATTTTTCTATTAATAAGTTGAAATCTTTGTTGAAATTATGATTACCATTTTTAGAACTGTCAGCAAGTAAAGAAATTTGCTTGTTATATATAATAAGGTTCATTTTGTAGATTAAATCTTGCGCAATAACTCTATCTGTATGTAAACTAATTACGGTGTTTTGTACAGTGTCAAAATGTCTTTTATCTAATCTATTTGTAGCAAATACTAATAAAAATACTATTGAAAGTGCTAAGCCTATATTTATTCTGTTGTATAATGACATACGTATAACTCTTTTTTGATTCGTTACTGTTTTACAAATAATGTTTAAAGAAAAATCGTATTATCAGATTTAGGATGCTTTGATTAAATCAAAATCAAAAATGATTACGTATTTAATTTTTCAATCTTCTAAAATAAAAGTTATTCTTGAGTATTCAATGAAAATTATAAATTAATTTTCAACTTTTTATGCAATTATATTTACTTCAATTTCTAGAGAAATACGAAACTGTTTTAAAATTGTTTCCTGTATTTTTTTTGCCAATTGATAAATTTCTTCTCCAGTAGCATTGCCATAATTTACCAAAACCAAGGCTTGTTTTTCATGAACACCATAATTGCCAAAACGTTTTCCTTTAAAACCAGCTTTTTCTATCAACCAGCCAGCAGGAATTTTAACTTCAGTTTTAGTAACTCTGTAACTTGGAATGTTTGGATATTCTTTTTGCAATTCTAAAAATAATTTTTCAGAAACTACAGGATTTTTAAAAAAACTACCACTATTACCAATTTCTTTTGGATCTGGTAATTTCGATTTTCTAATAGCAATTACTGCATCAGAAATATTTTTTAAAGAAGGATTTTTGATGTTTTTTGATCCTAATTCAGTTTCAATAGCACCATAAGAAGTATTTAATTGATGATTCTTTTTCGTCAATTTAAAACTAACAGCGCTAATTACATAGTTGCCTTTTACTTCGTTTTTAAAAATCGAATTTCGATACCCAAAATTGCACTCAGCATTTGAAAAAGAAACTAATTTTTGACTTTCGATTTCTATCGCTTCAACTTTTGTAATTGTATCTTTTACTTCAACTCCATACGCACCAATATTCTGAATTGGGCAAGTCCCAACATTTCCAGGAATTAACGATAAGTTTTCAATGCCTCCATAATTATTATCGACACAAAACAATACAAATTCGTGCCAATTTTCACCAGCATTAACCGTTAAATAAACAAAATCCTCATCTTCTTTATCAATAGAAATTCCTTTAATATCTATATGTACAACCAATTTTTCAATGTCTTTTGTAAGCAACATATTGCTTCCACCAGAAATTAGAAAAATGTCCTTTTCTGTTTTTAAAAATTGCTGTAATTGATATACTGAATCAACAGAAATAAAACGTTTTGCTGTTACATCAATTCCAAAAGTATTGTAGTTTTTTAAAGAAATGTTTTGTTGGATATTCATTTGAGATGGTTAAAAAGTAAAAATACACCTTTTCATTTTTTATGAGCTTGATTTTTATTTTTTAGTGAAACTAAAGATACTTGTTAAAGTAGAAATCAATAGGGATAATAGTAAGCTAATATGACTAATCAATTTGTTGCATACGGATGTCGAGCATAGTTTTATATTTTATTTACTCTATTAATTAATTCTTCAATTTCTAATTCAAGTTTTTCGTTTGTTACAATAGAAGTGAATATTATTTTATTCTCTTTTAAAATATTGAAAGCAAATCCCATATTCAAAGTGTCATTTGCAATCATTTTGTAAATTCGGTATTTTTCGAAAGGTAAACTAAATTCATAAGTTCTTTCATATCTAAAATTTGGTGAAATAAATTCCTCAAAATTATGACCAGCTATATAACTTAAAAAATATTCATTCATATTTTTTAATTCAGATTTTGGATGAATATAAGTTGACGCAACAAATCCGCCAATGATTCTATTTTGTTTCCAAAGTTCTGATTCATATTTGTAATTTGTTTCCAAACTTATGGTGTCAAATACTTTTGAATATCTGTGGTTTTTGTATTCAGCTGTTTTCAGATATTCTTTAGAAAGAATGTTTTCTTGTAAAATCAGTTTTTGCTTATCAGATTCCTGAAATTTTCGATTTTCGTAATCATTTTCACAGCTTGCTAAAATTACAAGCGAAAAAATTAAACTAAAAATTCGATTTATGTTCATTCGTTTAAATTATGCCCAACTCCTAATATAGTAACTTTTAAAAACAATATCCCGTAAAAATTACGGGATATGTTCTTTTTCTTAAACAATAATTATTTATAAAATTACTCTTTATAAACCTTCAAAGCTTCTTTTAAAATCTCTACAGACTTAATCAAATCCTTTTTGTTTAAAACGTATGCCATTCTAATTTGGTTTTTTCCTTCACCTGGAGTTGAGTAAAATCCACTTGCAGGAGCAACCATTACAGTTTCGTTATTCAAATTAAAATCTTCTAACAACCATTGTGCAAAAGCATCAGTATCTTTTACAGGTAATTGAGCAACACAATAAAAAGCACCTTTTGGCTTGGCAACTTTTACGCCTTCAATTTTTTCTAATTCAGCAATTAAAGTGTTTCTTCTTTCTACATATTCTGCTTTTACATCATCAAAATAACTTTGTGGCGTTTCTAAAGCAGCCTCACTAGCAATTAATGCATAGGTTGGTGGGCTTAATCTTGCTTGCGCAAATTTAACAGCTGTTTTTATGAAGGTTTTATTTTTAGAAACAATACAACCAATTCTTGCTCCACACATGCTGTAACGTTTAGAAACAGAATCTACAATAATCGCGTTTTCATCTAAACCATCTAAAGAAAGTACAGAAGTATGTTCTAAACCATCGTAAGCAAATTCACGATACACTTCATCAGCAATTAAAAATAAATCGTGCTTTAAAACAATTTCTTTCAACTTTTCCATTTCTTCTTTAGAATATAAATATCCTGTTGGGTTTCCTGGATTACAAATTAAAATTGCTTTTGTTTTTTTTGTGATTAATTTCTCGAATTCCTCAATTTTAGGAAGTGCAAAATTATCATCAATATTAGAAATTACAGGAACAACTGTAACTCCAGAAGCTGTAGCAAAACCATTATAATTTGCATAAAAAGGTTCAGGAATTATTATTTCATCATCAGCATCTGCAATACTTCCCATGGTAAAAAACAACGCTTCAGAACCACCTGTGGTTACAATAATATTATCTTCAGTTACATTAATATTATTGTTTTTATAATATTTAGATAACTTAATTCTATATTCTTCAGAACCTTCAGAACGTGCATAAGACAACGTTTCGATATTGTTGTTTTTAACAGCATCTAAAGCAACTTGTGGTGTTTTAATATCTGGCTGACCAATATTTAAATGGTATACTTTAACGCCTCTTTTTTTCGCATCTTCTGCATAAGGCACCAATTTTCTTATTGGCGATTCTGGCATTTGATTCCCTTTCTTAGATATTGTAGGCATACTATTGATTTTTTAAAATTTAGATGCAAATTTCCGAAATATATTTTAAATAGCTGTTTTTATTTCGGAATCTTTAATCACCTAAAAGTTTGCTGGGAATGTTTAGAAGTAAAACTTAATTTGTATCTTGATAATCATATCCAAAATCCTTTTTTTTGTGAAAAAAAAACACCTATTTTTTTTAATTCTTTTGCTTAGTTTTTCTTTAAAAAATAATTCTCAAGAAGGGTTTTCTTTGTTAGATAAAACAGCATCAAAAGAACGTGTTAGTTTTAAATTGATTAATAATTTAATTGTAATTCCATTAGAAATAAATGGAAAAACATTGTCTTTTATTTTAGATTCTGGTGTTAATAAAACCATTCTTTTTAACATCACTAAAAATGATAGTATTGGTTTAAATAATGTTGAAAAAGTAAATCTACAAGGTTTAGGAAATGGAAAATCTGTGCAAGCTTTAATATCAAAAAATAATAAAATAAATATAAAAGGTTTAACCAGTTCTAATGAAACTTTATATGTTATTATAGAGGATTTTTTCGATTTATCTGCAAAAATGGGCACTACTATTCATGGTATTGTTGGGTATAATTTACTAAAGAATTTTGTTGTTAAAATTAATTATAAGAGTAAAAAAATAGTTTTCTATAAACCAGAAAAATATACCTTAAAAAAATGCCGAAAATGTGAAATTTTTCCTTTGTCTTTTTACAGAAGAAAACCTTATATAGATGCACAAGTTCAGTTAGATACTGTTGGAAATTCTTTAACAGATGTAAAACTCTTAGTAGATTCTGGAGGTAGTGATGCTATTTGGTTATTTGAAAATACGAAAGAAGTTATACAAACTCCAAATCGTTTTTTTGCTGATATTTTAGGTGAAGGTTTAAGTGGTTCCATTCATGGAAATAGAAGTAGAATTCCTAAAATAAAGCTAAAATCTTTCGAATTAGAAAAACCAACGGTTTCCTTTTTAGATGCTGTTTCCACCTATAATGCTCGAAAATACAAAGAAAGAAATGGAAGTCTTGGAGCCAGTATTTTAAAAAGATTTATTGTTTGGTTCGATTATTCTAACAGACAAATGATGCTTAAAAAAAATAGCTCTTTAAAAAAGGAATTCAACTACAACATGAGTGGTTTAGATGTTGTTTATTATGGAAAAGAATTAATAAAAGAAAAAAAACCACAGAAATTTACAGGAGGCTATAGTCAGAAGTTAAATACAGAAAACCTTAATAACTCAATAAGTTTTATTACCAGCTTTTCGTATATTTTTAAACCAACATATAAAATTAAAATGGTTGTAAAAGGATCTCCAGCAGATAAAGCAGGTTTATTAAAAGATGATGTTATTATCAAAATAAACGGAAAAGCCGCTTATGAATATACGCTTGGTGAAATTGTAAATAAATTTCAAGAAAAAAAAGGCAGAAAGATTAAAATGTTAATTGATAGAAAAGGTGTTAAAATGAAATTCCAATTTCGTTTAGAAAGAAAAATTTAATTTTCGTTGGAAAGCATACTTTTTTCTTTCTCTAAAGTAACTCCATCATACACAAACCCTTTAATTTTTAGCACTGTTCTTTCGTTTTTTACGTTCGATAAAATAGTGATGGATTTAGAAAAACCGCCAATAATATTCGTGTTATAAGAAACTTTTATAATTCCTTTTTCGTCTGGTAATATTGGTTTTTTTGGCTTTTCTGGAACAGTACAACCACAAGTAGATTTTATATCTTTAATAATTAGTGGTTGATCTCCAATATTGGTAAATGTAAAAGTTCTGGCACCATCAGCTCCTTTATCAATTTTACCATAATCAATAATTTCTGTATCAAATTTAAATTCTTGAGCATTTATGGCAAAACTTAAAAATACTACAAAAAGTAATAGAAGAATATTTTTCATATCAATCAATTATAAAACCTTTAATTTTAATTTTTTTGGGTGATGTTTTTGCATTCGAAAAAATAATAATTTCTTTAGAGAAACCACCAACAGTTGCAGTATCATAAGAAACAGTAATGGTTGCTTCTTCTCCTGGCATAATTGGTTTTTTCGGTTTTTCTGGCACAGTACAATCGCAAGAAGTTTTAATTTCTTTTATAATGATGGGTGCATCTCCAATATTGGTGAATTTAAAAATACGTTTGCCATCTGCATTTTTCTTGATTTTTCCATAATTAATGGTTTCTTTTTCAAACTTGAATTCCTGAGCAGAAATCGCCATTGAAAATAGCAAGGCTAAAACAAAAAGAAATACTTTTTTCATACTACAAATTTACGATTTTAAAATGATAAATAATAAACAGGTCAAAATCATACTTTTATTCTGTGTGTTTATTACCTTAAAATTTGCCACGAATGCACGAATTTTTATGCAAGAATTATTAAATAATTTCATCAAAATTTTTATAAAATATCGGGTTTTATTCGTGAAATTAATCTTTTATTTTTTCGAACTTCTTTATTCGTGAATTCGTGGCTTAAAATTAAAGTATAATTCTACCCTAAAATAATCAACCTCACATTTCCTCTACAAAAAAGAGAATTGTATTTTTGCGAACTATATTCAAAAATTATTCCAAAGTATGGCAATTCCATCTAAATATGATGCAAGTAAAGTAGAAGATAAGTGGTATGCTTATTGGATGAAAAATAACTATTTTCATTCGGAAGTAGATCACACCAAAGAATCTTATACAATTGTAATTCCACCTCCGAATGTAACAGGAGTTTTGCACATGGGCCACATGTTGAACAATACAATTCAAGATGTGTTAATTCGTAGAGCAAGATTATTGGGCAAAAACGCTTGTTGGGTTCCAGGAACAGATCACGCATCTATTGCAACAGAAGCAAAAGTTGTAGCAAAATTAAAAGAGCAAGGAATTTCTAAAAGCGATTTAACACGTGCAGAATTTTTGCAACATGCTTTTGATTGGAAAGATGAATATGGAGGAAAAATTCTTGATCAACTTAAAAAGTTAGGAGCTTCTTGCGATTGGGAAAGAACCAAATTTACCATGGATGCAGAAATGTCTGAATCTGTAATTAAAGTTTTTGTTGATTTATACAACAAAGGTTTAATTTACAGAGGTTACAGAATGGTAAATTGGGATCCTGAAGCTAAAACAACACTTTCTGACGAAGAAGTAATTCATGAAGAAAGACAAGGAAACTTGTATTATTTACAATATAAAATTGAAGATTCAGAAGATACGTTAACGATTGCTACAACTCGTCCAGAAACCATTTTTGGTGATACTGCAATTTGCATCAACCCAAATGATGAACGTTTTACCCATTTAAAAGGGAAGAAAGCCATTGTGCCTTTATCTGGAAGAATTATTCCAATTATTGAGGATGAATATGTGGATTTGGAGTTTGGAACTGGTTGCTTAAAAGTAACACCTGCTCATGATGAAAATGATAAAAATTTAGGTGATAAACACAATTTAGAGGTTATCGATATTTTTAATGATGATGCTTCTTTGAACTCTTTTGGTTTACATTATCAAGGAAAAGATAGGTTTGTTGTAAGAAAAGAAATCGCTAAAGAATTAGAAGAAAAAGGGATTTTAGTAAAAACTGAAGTACATACCAATAAAGTTGGTACATCAGAAAGAACAAAAGCAGTAATTGAGCCAAGATTATCTGATCAATGGTTTTTAAAAATGGAAGATTTAGCAAAACCTGCTATTGATGCTGTTTTAGGAGAAAATGCTGAAGTGAATTTATATCCAAAAAAGTTTGAGAATACCTACAGACATTGGATGGAAAATGTGCGTGATTGGAATATTTCTCGTCAACTTTGGTGGGGACAACAAATTCCTGCGTATTTCTATGGAGATGGAAAAGAAGATTTTGTAGTTGCAGAAAACATCGAAGATGCATTAGTTCTTGCAAAAGAGAGAACTAAAAACGATGAATTAACAACTAAAAATTTGCGTCAAGATGAGGATGCTTTAGATACTTGGTTTTCTTCTTGGTTGTGGCCAATGTCGGTTTTTGATGGAATTAGAAATCCAGAAAATGAAGAAATTAAATACTATTATCCAACAAACGATTTAGTAACAGGACCAGATATTTTATTTTTCTGGGTTGCAAGAATGATTGTTGCTGGGTATGAATATAAAGATGCAAAACCTTTCGAAAATGTTTATTTAACTGGTTTGGTTAGAGATAAACAAAGACGAAAAATGTCTAAATCTTTAGGGAATTCTCCTGATGCTTTAAAATTGATAGACGATTATGGAGCAGATGGAATTCGAGTTGGACTTTTATTAAGTGCTCCAGCAGGAAACGATATTCTGTTTGATGAAGATTTATGTCAGCAAGGAAAAGGATTTGCAAACAAAATTTGGAACGCTTTTAGATTGATAAAAGGTTGGGAAGTTGATGCAAGTTTGCCTCAACCAGAAACTGCAAAAATTGGTTTAGAATGGTATGAAGCAAAATTTCAAAAAGCATTAGCAGAAATAGAAGATCATTTTTCTAAATACAGATTGTCTGATGCTTTAATGGCAATTTATAAATTAATCAATGACGATTTTTCTTCTTGGTTATTAGAGATAGTAAAACCTGCATATTTACAACCAATTGATAAAACTACGTTTGATGCTATTATTGAAGTTTTAGAAAATAATTTAAAAGTGTTGCATCCTTTTATGCCATTTTTAACGGAAGAAATTTGGCAATTTATTGCTGATAGAACTCCAGAAGAAGCTTTAATTATTGCTAAATATCCTGTAATAAAAGATTTTGATGCACAGATAATCGCAGATTTTGATTTTGCTTCGGATGTAATTTCAGGAATTAGAACGATTAGAAAAGATAAAAATATTGCGTTTAAAGATGCTATTGAATTGTTTATAATTGATGCAGAACAGAATCCAAAAGAATTTGATGCTGTTATTCAAAAACTGACAAATACAGCAACTATAACAACAGTTACAGAAAAAGTAGAAGGCGCTTCTTTTAGAGTAAAATCGAACGAATATTTTGTGCCAATATCCATAGAAAATATCGATGTTGAAGCAGAAATAGAAAAGTTATCAGGAGAATTAAAAAGAGCAGAAGGCTTTTTAGTAGGGATTCAAAAGAAATTATCTAACGAACGTTTTGTAGCAAATGCTCCAGAAAAAGTCTTAGAATTAGAACGTAAAAAAGAATCTGATACCTTGGCTAAAATTCAAACAATTATTGGAAGTTTAAATTCGCTTAAATAATTCTGAACTAACATTTTCTTTTTAAATAAGTATTACAAAACCATAAGAATCATTTCTTATGGTTTTTTTTTATTAATTTGAAGGTCATCAAACACTTTTCTTCATTTATAAAATTTTAAAAAAAAAGTTAACAATTTTTAACATAATAGCAGTAGTTTTAATAACATATGGTTTAAGAATTTAATGAATAGAGCACTTCATCTATTTCTTCTTCATATATTTTTGTTGAAATTTAAACATTATAATTATGAAAAAATTAATGATACCAGTTGCTATTTTAGCAATGATGACAACTTCTTGTGTTTCTAAAAAGAAATATGTTGAATTAGAAGAAAGACATACAAATACAAAAGGAGCGCTTCAAAAAACCACTTTAGAGAAAGAGGAATTAGAAGCTAAATTTGCAAAAATTGAGGAACGAGTGGTTTCTTATAATGATAAAATTAATTCATTACAAAGAGATAACGAAGTGAAATTAGATATGGTTGGTAATACTGCTGTTATATCTAAAAGAACAAAAGAAAAAATGTTAGAAACATTGGCAAAAGTAGATCCTGCTGTTTTAGCAAATGCTAAAACATTAAAGGATTCTTTAAATATTGCAGTTTCTTACAGTTTAAAAAAATCTTTTGATGCATCTGATTTAGAAAATTCTGATGATATTAATATCAATATAGATGAAACTGTAGTGATGATTTCTGTATCAGATAAATTACTTTTTAATACAGCAAGTTATAACATAAAAAGTAGTGCTTATCCTTTATTAGAAAAATTATCAAAAGTGATAAAATCTGAACCAAGTATGGATGTTATGGTTGAAGGTCATACAGATTCTAGAACTATAAGCAATGCAGTTGTGCAAGATAATTGGGATTTGAGTGTAAAAAGAGCAACATCAATTATTAGACTTTTACAAGATAAATATGATGTAGAAGGCAAACAATTAATTGCTGCAGGTAGAGGTTCTACAATGCCTTTGGTTGATAATGACTCAAATGAAAATAGAGCAAAAAATAGAAGAACAAGAATTGTTATTCTACCAAATTTAGATAAATTTTTCTCTCTTTTAACGGATGAAGGTGTTATCGAAAAAGATTAAATTATAAAATAATAACCATAAAAAAAAGCTCCAACATTGGAGCTTTTTTTATGCTATTAAAAATTATTTTTAAGCGTTTGTATCTTCAATTTTATGATTTTTAAAGAACTGCATTACAATTAAAGTACTAACAATTGAGGTTGCTAAACCTTCTATAACTAAAGTAAAAGCAAGTTCAAATAAAGAAGTATCTCCACCAATTAAAAAGGATTGATTCATAACTTCTAAAAATTCAGGATTTATAAATTCGATGTAAAAAACAACTCCTATTGTAGAAAGTATTACAGCTAAAGCAGCAGATGCAAAACCTGTTACAAAGTTTTTACCATGGTTGGTTACTTTGTTTCCATAGATATTTGTTTTAATTGCTTGTCTAATTCCTATAATTACAAATAATAAGTTTACAAATCTTAAATATGGATTTTCTTCTAATCCCACCAATTTAGAAAGGAAGAAAAAACCTCCAATCATTAATGAAATTAAAATGGCGTGTTTTATAATAAGTTTTTTTGTAGACATTTGTTTATGTTTTTTGGTTATTAATTAAACAAATTTAACAAAATCATTTTAATAAAACTCTTAAATAAAATTTAAAACTTCTAGAATTCATGGATTTAGCTTTTCAAAACGCTTTCAATTTCCTTCAATTCCTCTTCAGAAAAAACAGTATTCTCTATCGCTTTTACACTATCTAAAATCTGTTCAGTTTTACTTGCACCAATTAAAACAGATGTAATTCTATCGTCTTTTAAAATCCAAGAAATTGCCATTTGTGCTAAATTCTGATTTCTGTTTTTAGCGATTTCATGTAAAGCCTTAATTTTTGGCAACATTTCCTGCACTTTATCAGTATTTAAAAACGGACTATCTTTTACAGCTCTAGAATCTTTTGGTAAGCCATTAATGTATTTATTGGTTAACATTCCTTGTGCTAAAGGCGAAAAACAGATGGCACCAATTTGTTCTTTTCCTAATAAATCTAACAAACCATCTTCAATCCATCTATCAAACAAACTATATCTTGGTTGATGAATTAAACAAGGAGTTCCTAAATCTTTCAAAATTTTAAACGCTTTTTCAGCTCTTTCTGGTTCATAGTTAGACAAACCAATATACAGTGCTTTTCCTTGTCTCACCATTAAATCTAATGTGCCCATCGTTTCTTTTAAAGGCGTGTCATAATCTGGTCTATGATGATAAAAAATATCAACATAATCCAAGCCCATTCTTTTTAAACTTTGATCTAAACTAGCTACCAAAAACTTTTTGGAACCTAAATCTCCATAAGGACCAGCCCACATTTCATACCCTGCTTTCGATGAAATTATTAATTCATCTCTATAATTTTTGAAATCTTTTTTTAAGATTTTTCCAAAGTTTTTTTCTGCAGAACCTGGAGGAGGTCCATAATTGTTTGCCAAATCAAAATGCGTAATTCCATTATCAAACGCACATTTTAATAAGTCTCTTGAATTTTCAAAATCGTCTACATCTCCGAAATTGTGCCATAAACCCAAAGAAATTTCAGGTAATAATAAACCACTATTTCCTGTTCTTCTGTAGTTCATTTTCTCATAGCGATTTTCATTTGCTACATATTTGTCTTTTTTACTCATAATTTTGATATACTTTTTTGAAAACCTAAAGCTGCTAATAAACCAACAATAGGTATAATTGTAAAGGTTGTAAATAAATGTTGATATTCCAAAATTGTAGGATTTTCGCCTAACATATATCCGTTAAATAAGGACATAAATATGTCTGGAGTAAAACCAACCACAGAAATAATACCTACTAAAGTTCCTGTAAGTTGTAAAGGTGTTTTTGTTTCTTCGATTATGGCAAAATACAAACCTCTTAAGGAATATGTACCAAAAGCCATAAAGATAAATACTGTAAATGATAAAAATATAGGTTGATGATTGAAAAACCCAAAACCTAATAGTATGGATGCAAAAATCAACACAGAAAAACTTGGCACAATTAATTTTGAAGGTAAAAATTTATCTGCAATATAACCAATAGAAATTGCTGCAATAGGTCTTAAATACTGAATAAAGACAGCAAAATAAGTAGCTTCTTCTAAGCTGTAATTCCAGACATCTTTAGCATACGTTCCATAAACTCCAGTGAGTTTATAAGAGCAATAAGCGCAAAAAATAATTAAAGAATGATAGATTACTTTTGGTTGTTTCATCAATAACAAGGCTTCTTTAAAATTGAATTGAAACTCTTTGTTATCATTCTCATGAATCTGAGCAGTTGCTTTTTCTTTCGGAATTACTTTCCAAACTAAAAACGCAATTAAAAAAACAATTAAAGTTATTGAGCCTATAATATATTGCAGAGTTTCTACTTTATTTTCGAAAGTGATTTCTTCTCCTTTTTGTGGAAAAAAGAAGGTTAAAATTCCAGCTCCTGATAAAGCAATTGTCGCAGCAAAAAATCCTCTTCCACCATCTAATAAACCAAAAGATAAACCTTGGTTATTTTGATTTCCCCATTGTCTGGTTGCTTTTATCAAAGAAGCCCAAAACAATAAAATCGTAGAAATTCCCCAAAAAGCATATAACATTTTTAAGGTAAATATCGATGGAATTGTAGTCAGCCAAAAGCCACCAAAAGCTGTTAGTAATAAAGAAATTGATAATAATTTTCGAGGTTCCCATTTGTCTGCAATAAAACCACCAAAAAAGTAGGAGACAACAGCTGTAATTCCATATAAAGCTTGGGCTTCACCAATTTGAGCATCAGAAATTAAAAAGGCCTCTCTAATAACAGGTTTAAAAACACGCATCAAAATAAATGGCAATAAAAAGATAGCTTCGCCTGCAATAATTAAGGCAAACATTGCTGTTATTTTTGATTTTTTTTGCAAAATAGAAGGATTAGAGTTTAAATGTACAAAAAGAATAGTAATCAGTATTCAGTTTCAGTATTCAGTGAGCATTTTACTGGAAACTGAGACTGAATGCTGTAAACTATAAAAGAGCTTCTTTCAATATGGTAATAGGATGTTTTGCAATACGTTTTGTACCATCATAAATTTGATGTCTACAACTTGTTCCTGCAGCAGCAATTTCGGTTTCTGCACTATAATTTCTCACTTTTGGAAATAAAGTGTCTTCACCAACTTGCATAGAAACTTTATAATGTTCCTTTTCGTACCCAAAACTTCCAGCCATTCCACAACAACCAGAACTGATAATGGTAACAGAATAATTTTCAGGAATATTCAAAACCTGAAAACTAGAATGTGTTCCAGACAATGCTTTTTGATGACAATGTCCGTGAATTTTAATGTCTTTTTTTGCTGCTGTAAAAAGTGAAATATCAATATTTCCTTTTTCGATTTCTTTGGCTAAAAACTCTTCAAAAGTAAAGGTGTTTTTTGCTATTTTTTCTGCGGATGTTTTATCATCAGCTAAACGAATATACTCATCTCTGAAGGTTAAAATTGCTGAAGGTTCAACTCCAATTAGCGGAGTTTTATCTGTAATTATATCTTTAAAAATGGTAACATTATTGTTGCAAATTGCTTTTGCTTCTTTTAAAAATCCTTTTGAAATATGGCTTCTTCCACTTTCATCATGCCCAATATTTTTGACTTCATAGCCTAATTTTTCTAATAGAAAAACAGCATCTTTTCCAATTTCTGAATCGTAATAATTTGTAAATTCATCTTTAAATAAATACACAACTTTTGTAGAGGATTTTGGTTGATGTTTTTGCAACCAACTCTCTAAAGTTTCGTTCGCCAATTTAGGAACTGAACGTTCTACAGCAACTCCTAAAACCTTTTTTGCTAAAATTGAATTGGTGAAAAAGTTTGTGATTTTTGGCAATTTGCTGCCTAGCTTATTGTATTTGGCGTTATTGGCAAACATTTTATTTCTAAAAGAATAGCCATTTGTTTCTTGATATTGATATAGAAATTCTGCTTTTAAAGTAGCAATATCTACATTACTTGGGCATTCAGAAGCACAAGCTTTACAACTTAAACACAAATCAAAAACCTCCTTTAATTCTTTGTGATTAAACTTGTTAGCTTCCTCTGAATTCGTTAAAAATTCACGTAAAGTATTTGCTCTTGCTCTTGTTGTGTCTTTCTCGTTTTTTGTAGCTCTATAACTTGGGCACATGGTTCCTCCAGCTTCCACAGGTTTTCTACAATCTCCAGAACCATTACACTTTTCTGCAAGTTTTAAAATGCCTTCACTGTCAGAAAAATTTTGAATTGTCTTAATTTCTGGTTCAATTCTACCCACTTCATAACGCAAATTTTTATCCATTGAAAAAGCATCTGTAATTTTTCCCTGATTAAAAACATTGTTTGGGTCAAAAGCTTTTTTAATTCGTCTTAATAATTGATAATTTTGCTCGCCAATCATTAAGGGAATAAATTCTGCACGAACAATTCCATCTCCATGTTCGCCAGAAAAAGAACCTTTATATTTTTTGACTAACTCAGCAGTTTCTGTGGTTATTTTTCTAAATAAAACAACATCTTCCTTTTTTTTTAAATTCAAAATCGGACGTAAATGCAATTCTCCAGCTCCTGCATGTGCATAATACACAGCATTTTGCTGATATTTTGTCATGATTTCTGTAAACTCTTCAATGTAATTGGGCAAATCTTCCAAAGCAACAGCAGTATCTTCTATACAAGCCACAGCTTTCATATCACCCACCATATTTCCTAAAGCACCTAAACCTGCTTTTCTTAAATAATGGACTTTGGCAATATCTGCTCCGTAAACTTTTGGATGATGATACCCAAAGTTATTTTGTTCTAAATCTGCAATTAATTTATCTGCTAAAAGTTCAGCTTCTGGTAATGTATTTGCAGAAACTTCTAACATTAAAACAGCTTCAGGATCTCCTTGTAAAAAGAACCTACTTTTAGCTAATTCTCTGTTGTTTTTTGTGCAATCTAAAATGGTTTTGTCCATCAACTCACAATTATACAAATTGTGATTCATGGCAATTACAGTGGCTTTTAAACTTTCATTGATCGATTTAAAATGCGTACAAACCATAATACTTTCAGTAGGAGGTAAGTTGTCTAATTGCAACGTAATTGCTGTTGAAAAAGCCAAAGTTCCTTCACTTCCAGATAAAAATTTAGCAACGTTTATGGTTGGTTCAGTTCCTCCAAATAAATCTGAAGTTAAAAATTCATCAACTGCATAACCTGTATTTCTTCTATGAATTGCTGGTTTTGGGAATTCGTTTTTTATTTCTTGTTGGTTTTCTTTTGATGATAATTCAGTATAAATACTTTTGTAAATTTTACCTTCTAAAGAATCTAATCTTGTTTTCTCCTTAAATTCATCCGAAGAAATTTCTTTAAAAATTGCTGTGCTTCCATCACTTAAAATGGCATCAATTTGCAACACTTTATCACGAGTAACTCCGTATTTTATAGAAGTACTTCCAGAGGAATTATTACCAACCATTCCACCAATCATACATCTGTTTGAGGTTGAGGTGTTTGGTCCAAAAAATAACCCAAAAGGTTTTAGAAAAACGTTTAGAGAATCTCTTACAATTCCTGGTTGTAAAGTGATGGTTTTTGCTTGTTCATCAAAAGAAAGCATGTTGGTGAAATGTGTAGAAACATCTACCACAATTCCATCTCCAACACATTGCCCAGCAAGCGATGTTCCTGCAGTTCTTGGTATTAAAGTGATGTTATTTTTAGTCGCAAAATCAATTAAGATTTTAAGATCGTTTTCATCTTTTGGAAACGCAACTGCTAAAGGAATTTTTCTGTAAACTGATGCATCTGTTGCATATAAAGTTTTGTGTAAATTATCAAATAAAACATCACCAGAAAGTGCATTGTTCAGTTTTAGTAAAATAGAATTATCAATCATTTTTCATCAAAAAAAAGGTTAAAACAAATATCTGAATAAAAAAATCAATATACTTCTCTTCAAAAACTTCTTTGATTATTTTTATTGATTCTTTAAAAAACGATTCAAAAAAATACGGATATCAACTTTAAAAGACTGACATTTTTACTGACTTAATTTTTTACCCATTATTTTGAAAAAGTTTAAAAAGCTATGATGCTCCTACTAGAAGTGCTTTATAGCCACTTTTATGTTTATCAATTTTAAAAAAATAGAAATTTAGTGCTCTTTTTTGATGTTTGGCTTGGTTTTAGTGGTTTATAAAGTATAATTTTTAACAGAAATAACTATTGCATAAAAATTATGTAAAAAGTATTTCTAAAAACAGGAAGTTTAGTATGACTCAAGTAAAAGAGAACAACACAGTAAAAGTAAATTACACAGGAAAATTAGCTGATGGACAAATTTTTGATAGTTCTGAGGGTAAAGAACCTTTAGAAATTACTTTAGGACAAGGACAGTTAATCCCTGGTTTTGAAAAGGGTTTAATTGATATGAAATTAAATGAGAAAAAAACCATTACCATAGCTAAAGACGAGGCTTATGGAGATGTAAATACTGCTTTAATCCAGGAAGTTAATAAAGAACAATTACCACAAGATATGGCTCCAGAAGTAGGAATGGGTTTAGTATCTAAATCACCAGATGGAGAAGAAATTAATTTGTTGGTTGTGGAGGTAAAAGATAAAACGATTGTGGTTGATGGGAATCATCCATTAGCAGGTAAAGACCTTGTTTTTGATTTAGAAGTTTTAGAAATTAAATAATACTTTTAGTTTTTTTTATAAATAGCCTGACAGTTTTTTTTAAATTGTCAGGTTTTTTGTTTTTAGTAAATTCAAATGTATTTATTAGAACAGTATTAAAAACTCTTGAACTCCTATCTTTTAAATGAATATAGCTTTTAATTGAGATAAGCCATTCCTTTTTCTTGTTTTTATAGTGCCTAAAGGAATGTTATATTCTTCTGAAATTTCTTTTTGAGTAAAACCTTCAAAATATAATAAGTTTAAAATATTTCTAACTTTAGGTTCTAAATTAGCCACAATTTTATCTAAACCAATAGTATTTGTTATGGAATCTGAATCTGAATGAGACATGAAGTTATTTGCAAATTTATCGACACTAATGTTTTTTAAAGATTTCTTTGAAAATTTAGACCTTGTATAATCAATAGCAGAATTTCTAGCAATATTTAAAACCCAAGTAAAAAAACGCCCTTTTTTAGAAGAATAACTGGTAGCATTGTTCCAAATTTTTAAGAAAACATCTTGTGTTAATTCGCTTGCTACATCTTTATTTTTGACAATTTTTAAAACAATTCCAAACACACTATCAGAATACATGTTGTGTAATTCTTCGAATGCCTTTTCGTCTTTATTTTGAAACCTCTCTATAAGTGTATCTAAATTTGTCATAAAATCATATTAATTTGTTCAACAAATATACTTTATGGTTCAACTTAAAAATGAACTCTATTAAATTAGACTTTAACTTTAATAAGATTTTTTGGCATCTCCATAAAAGCGATTTTTTTATAATATGTTGCTTGATATTTAAGATTCTGTATTAATTTAAAATAAAAAAAAGCTAGTAATCAAATGATTACTAGCTTTTTTAATTATTTAAAAAGAGTTGAATAATGTATTAATGAGCAATTACAATCATTTTTGATTCATTTAAACCAGCATCATTTTTAAATTTTATGAAATAAGTTCCGTTTGAAAGTTGTGCTGTATTTAGTTTAAATTCATTTGTATTATTTTTTAGTTCTTGATTGATAATCAATCTGCCTTCTAAACTATATACACTTAAACTATTGATATTTACTTTACTTTTAATCGTCAAGAAATCTTTAGTTGGAACAGGATACATTTCAATATTTTGGACATCAAATTTTGTAGTTGATAATGCTGCTGCTTCTCCAAAAAACTCTACTTCTGTAATATTCGTCCATTGACTTTTTCTAGAATTTCCATCAGCATTAAAACGTCCAAAAGAAATTAATTTTACGAAACGTGCATTTGCTGTTATTTGATATTGATCATAAGTTTCACGAGTTCCTGTAGATGTTGTAATGGCTAAATCTCCAGAAGTTGGAATAACCTTAGTAAAATCTGCTGTATCAGTTCCAGTTGTAGAAACCCAAAATTGAATTCCATAAGGATCAGATTTATCATCAGTAGCAATTTGAATTAAATCTAATTGATATTCTTTGCTTAAATCGAAAATAATAAATTCTCCATCACCTTTAAAATCTCCACTTAAAATAGCTCCATCATCAGCTGTCCATTGTGTATTTACATCTTTATCTAAAGTATTTGTTGCAAAATTGGTTTTTCCATTAGAATCTTCTTGCTTCGAATACGAATCAACTGTAACTGGATCTCCAGCATCACCTGTATTTATAAGTTCATATAAATCTGTAATGTCTAAACCTTCTTGTGTTATAGTAAGTGTTTTAACAATATCATCTCCACCAGCAATTTGAGAAAAAGTTACAGAACCAGTTCTTGGGTTTGTGGTTTCATTTTTAGTTACAGAAATAGTAACAGTTGCATCATTAGTTCCAGAAGCAGTATTGATAGAAATCCAACCATCATTAGAAACAGCTGTCCAACTTACATTTGCAGCTACAGTAACATCATAACTATCTGCATCCGAAGAAAGTGTTGGTAAACTGCTTATATTTAAAGTTTCGCCAACTTGAATTGAGCAATTAGTAGCTGTAATATTTGCTCCTAAACTATTTAAAAAACAAGCACCAATTCCACTACCAACCATAGCATCTGTTATTGGTTTGTAAGTACCTAAATCTGCACCTTTTCCTGCAGCTCCAGTGATTGTAAATATTTCATCTTCTGGAGTAAGTGTAATTCCATTATTTTCAGAGAAACCTGCGTTTGTAACCCCTAAACTAGCCCCTTTAAAAACATTACCAGTATAGATTAAAGATGTTCCTAAATTAGTGTAAGAATTGGCTGTATCACCAGAAATAACGTCTGTGCTATTGGCATTGCCAGCATCAAAATAAATTAAATTATTTGAAACTGTACCAGTTACATTATTCGAACCTTTGTCTGTATTATAAAATAAAGGAGCATTTGTGTTGATGATTGTATTGTTAGAAAGTGTAATATTTAAAGCTTTTTGATAACCATTTGAAACACTTGTAGATGTACAATTTACATCAGCATTATCTCCACCACCTATAAAAGTAATTCCATTATTCCATTTTGCTTGGTCTAAAACAGTAATACAATCTTGAATATAATTATTGGTAATAGTGTGATTGCTATCTGTAATTCTAATTCCTCCAGTTCCATCTACATTTTCGCCTAAAAAATAATTGCCTTCAACAGTTGCATTCGATCCATGACGTAAAACTAAAGAACCTCTAGATCTTCTAAATGTGTTATTTATGTATTTGTTATTTTTACTTTTATTGGTAATAATTTCATTCTCTCCATCTGCTTCCACAAAATAATTATTGCTGATAGTTGTATTGCTATCTACATTTTGAAACTCACTTGTTCCTACACGAATTGTTTCACTATCTCCTGCATTGGTAAGCGTTTCATCAATTTTAGCATATTTATAAAAATAATTATTACTAATGGTATGACTAACTGTTGCACAACGTGTATTTGTAGCACCATCATCTGGAGTTGCATTGTATTCCAGCTCTACTAAAACCAAAGCCCCAGCACTTGGTTTGTTCATAAAACTACAATTAATTACTGTATTATTTGTTCCATATAAAACAATCCATCTATGTTTTACACTGGTGCCAGTTTCTAAATCATCTGGGTCAACTTGTAAACCATCAATTGCACAATTCTGAATTTTACTGTAATTTGAGTAGGTATAACCATCTCTAAACTCAATAAAATTACTTGCGCCAAAACCACCTTTCCAATGAAAACCATCAATAATAAGATAATCTCCACCAATACTCATTTTTAAACCGCCTGTAAATTTTACACCTCCAGGAGTTTCTGGTCTAAAAGTAATTGGCGAAGCAGCTGTACCAGAAGTACCAGCTTTAAATTTAATTCTAGCATCAGAATCATAAACACCATCTTGTAGAATAACAATATCTCCAGGATTTAACGTTAAATCAGAAAGCGTTTCAGGATCTGTAATATTGTATGTTTCTTGAGCAATTATACATTGAGAAACAAACATAAAAACTAAGATTAAATAGCATTCTATAATTTTATTTTTTTTGTAATATGGTGTAAGAGAAGTAATTGTTGTTTCCATAAAATTAATTTTTATAATTAAACATATTTTTTGTTTTGGTTTCTCAGATTGGTTAACCAGTTTATTTTTTATAAATGTACTATAAAATTTAATATGATTTTAAAAAAAAATAAAAATTTTTGTTATTTCTAAAATTGATTTCAGCTTTGAAAATAAAACTTCAAAATGTGATGCTTTTATGATTCTTATTATTGTGTATTTTCAAAAGAAATTTTTATTTGGAGAAGTAGTTGAAATTAAAAAAACACCTAAAATTAAAATTGTCAATAATTATTCCTTAAAAATGCATTTTCTAATTTTTTAGATAGATACAACTGTATGTTAAAGTCTATCTTATAAAGTTTTCCATTTCTTATATTTGTGCAAAACCAAACTTTAAAATCATCATTTATATGAAGAAAATTCTTTTTATTGTATTGTTATTTTCAATAACGTTATCTGCTCAAAAAACAGATTTATCTTATTATTTGCCAGCAAATACAAATTATAACGAAAACATACCAACTCCAGCATCTGTAATTGGTCATGAAGTAGGTGAGTGGCATGTTACACATGACAAATTAGTGGAATATATGAAAGCTGTAGCAGCTTCTTCAGATAGAATATCCATAGAAAATAGAGGAAAAACGTATGAAGGAAGACCTTTGTTATTATTGACAATTACTTCTCCAGAAAATCATAAAAATTTAGATAATATTCGTGAAAAACATATAGAAGCTACCAATAATAATTCTGTTGATGTTTCAAAAAATCCAATTGTTGTGTACCAAGGATTTTCGATTCATGGTAATGAGCCAAGTGGTTCTAATGCAGCTTTAGCAGTTGCTTATTATTTGGCTGCAGCAGATAATATTGATGACTTATTAAACAATACAGTTATCCTTTTTGACCCTTCTTTTAATCCTGATGGTTTACAACGTTTTGCTTATTGGGCAAATACAAACAGAAGTAAAAACATCAATCCAGATCCTAATGATAGAGAATATTCAGAGATTTGGCCAAGAGGAAGAACTAATCATTATCAATTTGATATGAATAGAGATTGGTTGCCTGTTCAATTACCAGAAAGTACTGCAAGAATTGCAAGTTTTCATAAATGGTTGCCTAACATTTTAACAGATCATCATGAAATGGGTAGCAATTCTAGCTTCTTTTTTCAGCCAGGAATTCCAAGTAGAACAAATCCTTCTACACCACAAATGAACCAAGATTTAACCAAAGAAATTGCAACCTATCATGCAAAAGCGTTAGACAAAATTGGCTCTATGTATTATTCAGAAGAAAGTTTCGATGACTTTTATTATGGAAAAGGATCTACATTTCCAGACATTAATGGAAGTATTGGTATTTTATTTGAACAAGCGAGTTCTAGAGGACATGCACAAGAAACTGAAAACGGAATCTTAACGTTTCCATTTACCATTAGAAATCAATTTACAGCAGCCTTATCTACTTTAGAAGCTGCAAATAATATGAGAGTAAAAATCTTAAAATTTCAACAAGATTTTTATGAAGAATCTAGAAATACTGGCTCTAATAAAGCGATTGTTTTTGGTGATGAAAAAGATGCCGCAAAAAGTTTTCATTTGGCAGAAGTAATGAAAAAACAACATATTAAAATTCATGAAGTAAAAGCCGATTTTACTGAAAACGGAAAAACCTTTAAAAAAGGCTATAGTTATATAGTTCCTATGAATCAGAAAAACCAACGTTTGGTAAAAGCGATGTTTGAAGTTAGAACCAAATTTAAAGATAGTTTGTTTTATGACGTTTCTGCTTGGACTTTCAACCATTCTTTTGGAGTTGATTTTGCCGAAAATGTATCAATTTCAAAAGCAGGAAATGAAATCACAGATTTAAAAATGAATGCAGGAAATGTTTCTTTTAAAAGTGATTATGGTTATTTAATGCCTTGGAATGAATTTTACGCTCCAAAAGCTTTAAATACAATTTTACAAAAAGGTTTGCGTGCAAAAGTATCTATGAAAAACTTTAAAAATGGTGGGAATTCTTACGATTATGGAACCATTTTTATTCCTGTGCAAAACCAAGAATTAAATGCAGCAGAATTGTATCAATTTTTGAACACAGTTGCAGCTGAAAGTCACGTTAAAATTGCTGGTGTTACAACTGGTTTAAATGACGGAATTGATTTAGGTTCAAATAATTTTTCATCTATTACCAAACCAAAAGTAGCGATGCTTGTTGGTGATGGAATTACAGGAAACGATTCTGGAGAAATTTGGCATTTGTTCGATCAACGTTTTGATATGCATTTAACACGTTTAGATACGCGTGATTTTAATAGAATGGACATTGCAAAATATACGCATATTGTAATTCCAAGCAGTAGATTAGAAAAAGCTGCTGTAGAAAAATTAAAAACTTGGGTACAAAATGGAGGAATTATTGTTGGGTATAAAAATACTGCAAGTTGGTTGGCAAGCAATAAAATGATTAGTTTGAATTTTGAGAGCCGAAAAAGAGATTCAGTTAAAAATGTTTCTTTTGAAAACCGTTCTTTACAATCTGGAGCACAAGTTATTGGAGGCGCAATTTTTGAAGCAAATGTTGATAGATCTCATCCTGTAAACTTCGGTTATAAGAATGGTAAATTGGCTTTGTTTAGAAACTCTACCATGTTTATTACTGCTGATAAA
Source organism: uncultured Polaribacter sp. (assembly GCA_963977615.1). Lineage (GTDB taxonomy): Bacteria > Bacteroidota > Bacteroidia > Flavobacteriales > Flavobacteriaceae > Polaribacter. Next base: position 23,002 of record CAXBPL010000001.1, read on the forward strand.
AACAGTTATAACAATCCAATTCAATATACTGCAAAGCCATTATTAAGTGGATATATATCTAAAGAAAATGCAAAAATAATTCCGAATACTGTACCTTTTAAAGCACAACGTTTTGGAAGAGGTAAAGTGATTATTTTTACTGATAATACCAACTTTAGAGCTTTTTGGTTCGGAACTAATAAGTTGTTAATGAATACGATTTTCTTTGGAGATAAAATGTAGATTTTTCAGTGGGCAGTTTTTCAGTCCTCAGTTGGCAGTCAATAAACTGATTGAAAATTATTAGTATAAAACAAGACCTCACAAGTTTTTAAAACCTGTGAGGTTTTTTTATTATAAAGAAAATGTCACTTCGAGTGATTTTGATTTTTCATCAAAATTGTTTCGAGAAATTTTTAAAATTCTAAAACGTATATAATTTTTTTCCATTAATTCCTGAGTTTTTAATTCGTGAATTGATGGCATTTTTTCTGTAACAAAATTAGATGTAATTCGTCTTATTGATAACCAAACTATGTATACATGAGTATTTTTAGAGTGTTTTTTGCCATCTTTTTTCCACCACTTTCTGTGATAGACAAAGGTTGTGGTTCTTTTGTAATTATATTTTTGCTGACACTTTGTGGATGGATTCCTGGTGTTATTGGAGCTTTGGTAATTTTAAATAATCCAAAGAATTAAGAAATCTCCTCCCCATTTTTAGCGCTTTTATTCGCTTGTAATAAAACTACATTTCCATCAGTATTATAAATACCTAAAACCAAACATTCGCTCATAAAATTGGCAATTTGTCTTGGTTTAAAGTTGATAATTGCAGTAACCTGTTTATTTAGCAAATCTTCTTTCGTATATAAATCTGTGATTTGTGCACTCGATTTTTTAATCCCTAAAACACCAAAATCAATTTTAAGTTGATATGCAGGTTTTCTTGCTTTAGGAAAGTCGTTTACTTCAATAATGGTTCCTATTCTGATATCAACTTTTAAAAAATCTTCGAAGGTTATTTCAGGTTTCATTGATATTGTATTTTGGAATTATAAATTTAATTGGGATAAAAATGACTTCTAAAAGATCAGCCTGACATTGGTTGTTTTAATCGTTTTTTTTAATAATTATTGCTCAAACTTCAAACTTCAAACTTCAAACTTCAAACTTCAAACTTCAAACTTCAAACTCCCAGCTTCCAACTATTTCTTCTTCCTCCCTAATTTCTGAATCACCCAAAGTGGACCAATTAATAAAAATTCTAAATCTTTTAAGAATGATGGTTTTGCACCTTCCACTTTATGACCATAAAACTGACCAATCCAAGCCAACACAAAAATGGCAAGGGAAACATAGAGCAAATTAAAATTATTACCAATCCAAAAATTAAGAATGATACAAAGTAGCATTACAAAAAGCATTTCCACAAAATGCCAAAAGCCTAATTTTAAATAAAAGAAAGAAATAAGTACGCCAACAACTGCAGCCCAATTTTCTAACAAAGGATTGTACAAACCAAAAGTATCTCTTAAAAAAGTAGCAGGAATGCTCATTAACAAACCAATTACACTAAAGAAAATAAGTGGAACACAAATATAATGGATAGCTTGATTCGTTTCATTTTGATGACTTACAGCATATTCATCAAAGTATTCCTGAGCGTTTTTCATAATCTTTAAAATTGAAGTTGAAAGATAGTATTTTTAAAGAAATCTATAAAACATATTTTTTGATATGAATTTCAGAGATTCATACCAATAAATGCGAAAAACTCTTTTTAAAACTCATCAATTTAAAAATAAATTTTAAAGCATTATATCTGTGAAAATCTGTGTCTATTTTTTTATAAAGTAGCAAGAAGTTATTTCCAACCTTTGCGAATCATTAAGTTTTCTATGTGTGCAAAATGATGGTTGCAATGCCAAGCATAAATTCCGATATTTTCTTTTAAATTTACTAGGCTATTTCCTGAAGGATGTATAAAAGATCCCTCTAACTCATCAAAATGTAAACCTTTTAAAAGGTACACCCATTTTGAATGTAAGGCTTTTAAACCATCAATAGATAAAAAAATAGGAGCCGTTTTTGAGTCATGTAAATTTGCCCATAATTTTTCATCATAGGCTTTTATAATTGGGGTATCTTCTGTTAATGCCCATTTAAAACGGATGTAAGAATTTTGATGACTATCATAACAATGATGCACAACTTGCCTAACTGTCCAGCCAAATTCTCTATAAGGAGTATCTAGTTGGTTTTCTGATAATTTATGAACTAAAAACTCTAGTTTTTGTGGGAATTCCTCCAAAATAGCAATCCAATCTTTCAAATTTTTTTGAGTGATATTCTCAGGAATCTCAGCCAAACCTATTGGATATTTTAGCGTATCTAAAATCATATTTATTCAGCTGTTAATTTTTTGTACGCCTTTTTAGCATTTGAGTTTTCAGGATTTATTGCTAATGCTTTTTGATAATAAACTACAGCGTTTGTAGTATCCTTTTTAGCTAAATAACCATCACCCAAAGCATCATAAACATTAGAGCTTTTTGGATATAAAATGCTGTTTATTTTGAAAATTTCGATAGCTTTTTCATCCTCATTACTTCGTATATAATTATACCCTAATCTATTTAAACTGTATTCTCTAATCGTAGGATTTAAAGAATCTTTTTGCTGAATATTCAAATACCCAGTCAATGCTTTTTCATATTCTTTGGCTTTAAAATATTCATCTGGTGTTTTATCATCTTTAGCCATTTTCTTAAAATGATATATAATACCATCATGTTCTGTTTTAGGAGCCAATTCAATATGCATTGTTGGGTTGCTCACAAAAATCATTTTTTCATTCAATTCTTTCATGTAGAATGAGCTGTCACTTACTTTTAATAATTCAATATTATCATTTCCACGCCATTCTGCGTGCATTTCTGCCTCCTCAAAATAAATTTCTAAAACCTCATTAGCGTTAAATAAATACCTGCCAGAAGTTGCATTGATAAAATCTTCCGTGTTTTTTTGAGAAGTACAACTGCTTATTAGAATGCATAAAATTAAAAGGTAGCTTAGTTTTTTCATGGTTGATGTTTAATAGATTCTCTATTTTAGACGCACAATTTAGTGGTTTTGTTACAGAAAATGGAAAGTTTTTCAAAATATGAATGGGTATCTACTTTATGATTTTGTAGAAAATCCAGAATAAGTTTTTAAGAAAATAGTTTATCAAAAGATGGTTTTCTCTTTTCTTAGAGATGCTTTCAGCAAGACAAACTGTGAGGAGTTTGTTTGTTTTAATTCCGTTTTTTTAACGTTCAATTCCCACTCACACTGTCATTTCGTAGAAATCCCACATCAAGCTTTTAGGATACAATTTTTACTTTTGTGTGAGATGCTTTCAGCAAGACAAACTGTGAGGAATATAATTAGTTGAATAAAAAACCTTAGCTTTTAAAACTATTCCACAATTTCGTAATCGATATCTAATTTACGCAAAGCTCTTAAACCAGAACCTTTACTTTTATCATTTAGTTCGATGTCTACAACATCACCTTCTAACAAAATTTCGGTGAATTCACTTGCTAAAGAATCACTAACATTTACAGAAATTTCAGCAATACATTTGGCAATGGCTCTTTTATCAGGTCTTTGAGCATCACAAGAAAGTAAGTTTATATACATGATTTTGGTTTAGGCTTGTAAGATAGGTGAATTGAAATAATTTAGAATGCTATGTTGATTATTTTACTTCAAAAATGCCAGAAAACTATTGACTAAATTTAACGAAGTATTTATTTTCAAAGATGTCTTTCACTTAAATATAACTTTAGGTTAAAATTGAATTAAGTTGATAATTAATATACTCAATTTTTTTCTTTAAAATCAAAAGATAAATTGATTTTAAGTATTTATAAAAATGTAATTTTTTAGTTATTTTTAATTGAGATTATTTACAATTCTATTTGTTATATTCGGATGTTATAAACAATTTTTTATATCTAGTTTTATAGTTTTTGTTCTTCCAAAACCATTTAATTCTTTGCAGAAAATTGTTAAAATTCCATCTTTTTCTAAAGTTAGTGTATGTTCAATTTTTTTAGTTCCTTTTGGTTGAGCTTTGAGTTCTTCGAAAGAAAATTCAAGAATTGTTTTCGGAATATTATAATCGTTTTTTTGAATTGTTACTGACAAAGATGTAGCATTGTCTTCCGATGTTTTTCCCCCTTTAACAACAGTAAAAGGTAACTTCTCAAAAGCAGGAATTGCTAAAGAATAACCATTTTTATATAAAATACCGATTTCAAAAGGGCTAACTTCATAGAATTTATCATTGTATTTGTTTGTTATCTTATTTCTTGCTTTTAGTATTTTTTCCTTTTCTTCTTTTTTCGTGTTTATTCTTATAAGTTCGGTATAAATTTTTGCAACTGTTAAATCATTTCCTTTTCTTGATTCATTTTCAGCTTGTAAGGTATAATCAATGTTTAAATATTCGTTTGATGTTTCCGCAACTTTTTGCGCAACTAATTCAATATTTTTAACTTTCTTGTGGTTTTCTATAATTCTGTCAAATTCATTAATATAACCTTCAATAATTTCTCGGTTTTGTATAAAAACAACATTTTCCCAATTTCTGTTTTCTGCATAATAAGTCCAATTATATGAACCTGTTATTAATGTTGAATTGTCAATTATACAAATTTTATGATGAACCATATTGTCACTATTAGAGAAATAGAAATTTCCTTTAGATTCAATTAGTTTTTGAAAATCTAATCCTTCTTTTTTATTATTTATTCTGTCATTAAGCACAATTAGATGAACCTCGAATTCTGGGTTTTCCAACTTTTTTAAAATTTCAATAAAAATTTCCTGATTTGTAAACCAAGTAACAGCAATTTTTAGATTTTTTTCCGATTTTCTAATGGAAGAAATGATTTCAGATTCGATATTGTTGAATAAATGCAAAATGTTTGTTTAAATTGTTTGGAACGTTTTTTTGTTTAGAAAGTTGCGGTTTTGTCAGTGAGAGTTTTTCGCAGTAAAAACAGACATAACAAAAAAGCACTAGTCTTTGGTTTTAGCACTATCTACCGCATTTTTTTTATACGATGTTGTGATGCGTTTTTTTAATTCAGTTTGTAATGAGTCAATCTTTTTATTCAATTCGTTAATCTCTATTTTTTGATTGTCGATTTGATTATTATCAATATAATTTAACCAGCCTAAAATGGCAGTAGAAATTCCAAATATGAGAGCAATTCCAACTTTAATAACATCAGGAGTCATTTTACTCCTTTGTGCTTTTTTTTGGCTAACTTTTTCAGATTTCAATAAAGATGAATAAGAACCATAATTTTCAATCACTTGTTTTCCGTTGTAATTTATCTTTACAGAAAACTGGTCGTAATTAGTTTGTTGCACTAAATCGCGTTCAAGCAATTCCTCAAGAATTGATTCAATCAACATTCGGTCTTTTATTCCAAATTCAGTTTCTGAAATATCTAAAAGACTACAAAATCCTTTTTGGTTTTCGTATCTGTGATTTAATAATTTATCAAATAATTCTGTTCTATTCATACAGTTCTGTCAAATGCACCACAATTTATTTATATAAATACTCCAATTCCTCATCTCCCTTACCAATCAAAAGCATATACTTACTTTTTACTTTTATGAAATCAATAAGAAACACTTCCATAGCAAACAGAAGAATTAATTTTTTATAAATATACCAAAATTCAAAATCAATTCTAAAAGCACTTATTGTAACTTATCAACAGCAAAATCAAAAACTTCCTAATAGAAATAGACATCGTATTTGAAACAATTTAAAAAAAATGTTTTAATGTTTAATTAAATCAACAAAAATGTAATAAAAAAGGTTGTTTTATAACAAACAAAATCAAACTAAAACCAAGAAGTATTCATTAAAAAATTAAGCTAATTACATAACCAAACACAATAATAATCTATAAATTTGTAGATATAAAAATAAAAAACAGCATGTTTAAAGGAGTAATTTTCGATTTAGATGGTACACTTGTAAATTCTTTAGAAGATATTAGTAATGCAATAAATACAGTACTAAAAAAACATAATTTTCCAACACATAGTGTTGAGACTTGCCAAAGTTATATAGGGCATGGAGTTAGAGATTTGGTGGTAAAAGCTTTGCCTAAAGAAAATAAAAATGAAGAATGGATAGATCGTTGTTTTCATGAAATGATAGCAATTTATAGTGAAAAATGCACAATTAAAACAGCTATGTATGCTGGCATTAGCGATTTGTTAGATGAGTTAACGGCTCGTAATTTAAAACTGGCAGTGTTTTCTAATAAAGCAGATGAACTGACTAAGAAAGTTGTAAAAGCGGTTTTTTCTAAATGGAATTTCGAAGTTGTAGAAGGTTTAAAAGTAGAAGCGTTAAAAAAACCAAATCCAACTGTTGCTCTAGAAATTAGTAAAAAGTTAGCCATCCCTGCAGAACAATTAATTTTTGTGGGAGATACTGATGTAGATATATTAACAGCTAAAAACTCAGGCATGCATCCTGTTGGTGTAGTTTGGGGTTACAGAACCAAAGAAGAATTAATGTTAAGTGGAGCAAAGTACATTTTAGAAAACCCTTTAGATTTAATTAAAATCTTATAAATACTTAAAATTTCAAAAGCATCAATTTTCTTAAAATTTAGGAAAACTAAATCTGAAGATACTTCATAAATAAGTCATAGTTTATGGATCTAAAAACTGCGAATGAATGTATTAAGAAATTGAGTTTCAATAAGCTTTAAAAAAAACAATACCTAACAATTTAAATAGACATCGTATTTAAAAACAATCTAAAAACCTAAATATCAAATAGATAAATCAGTCATTAACATTTGAAAATAATGCAGGAACCAAAAGCATCCACCTAAAAACGCATAAAAAAGGTATTTTTGGTAGCTGATATTAAAATCGAAAAAAAAATATACAAAAATGGCAAAGACATTATTTGATAAAGTTTGGGATTCTCACGTAGTTCGTAGTATAAAAGACGGACCAGATGTGTTTTTTATAGACCGTCATTTTATTCATGAAGTAACAAGTCCTGTTGCTTTTTTAGGATTAGAAAGCAGAAATAACGCTGTATTATATCCAGAACGCACATTTGCAACAGCAGATCATAATACACCAACCATCAATCAGCACTTGCCTGTAGAAGACCCATTGTCTGCAAATCAGTTAAATGCTTTAGAAAGCAATGCTAAAAAGCATGGAATTTCACATTGGGGTTTAGGTGATAAAAACAACGGAATTGTACATGTTGTTGGTCCAGAAAACGGAATTACATTGCCTGGAGCAACGATTGTTTGTGGAGATTCTCACACATCAACTCATGGTGCTTTTGGAGCAATTGCATTCGGAATTGGAACTAGTGAAGTAGAAATGGTATTGTCTACACAATGTATTATGCAACCAAAACCTAAAAAAATGCGTATTAACGTAGTTGGTAAATTAGGTTTAGGAGTTACTCCAAAAGATGTTGCTTTGTACATTATTGCAAAACAAACTACTTCTGGAGCTACTGGTTATTTTGTAGAATATGCAGGCGAAGTTTTCGAAGACATGTCTATGGAAGGTAGAATGACAGTGTGTAATTTATCGATAGAAATGGGTGCAAGAGGAGGAATGATTGCTCCAGATGCAAAAACGTACGAATATTTAAAAGGACGTTCTCAAACTCCAACAGGAGAAGCTTGGGACAAAGCCATGAATTATTGGCAAACTTTATATACAGAAGACGATGCCATTTTTGATCAGGAATTTACCTATCAAGCATCAGACATTGAACCAATGATTACCTATGGAACCAACCCAGGAATGGGAATGGGTGTAACAAAATCGATTCCGATTGCAGAAAGTTTAAAAGGTGGTGTAGAAACATACAGAAAATCTTTAGGCTATATGGCTTTTAATGAAGGCGATTCTATGATTGGAAAACCGATTGATTTTGTGTTTTTAGGTTCTTGTACAAATGGTAGAATTGAAGATTTTAGAGGTTTTTGTTCTATTGTAAAAGGAAGACAGAAAGCCGAAAATGTTACAGCTTGGTTGGTTCCAGGTTCTCATAAAGTGGTAGATCAAATTAAAGCAGAAGGTTTAGATAAAATTATTACAGACGCAGGTTTTGTGTTAAGAGAACCAGGTTGCTCTGCTTGTTTGGCTATGAATGATGATAAAATTCCAGCAGGAAAATTATCGGTTTCAACATCTAACAGAAATTTTGAAGGAAGACAAGGTCCAGGTTCTAGAACTTTATTGGCAAGTCCTTTAGTAGCAGCAGCTTCTGCAGTTCAAGGAGTTGTTACAGATCCTAGGACGTTGTTGGTGGGTTAAAGTAAGCAGTCATCAGTAAGCAGTCTTCAGTGGCAGTTTACACTTAAAACTGATTCTTTACAAGCATAATAATATTTTAATAACATAATGACTGCCAACTGAATACTGGCAGACTGAATACCAAATAAAATGGCATACGATAAATTTACAACGCTAACAAGTACAGCATATCCATTACCAATTGAGAATGTAGATACAGATCAAATAATTCCTGCTCGATTTTTAAAAGCGACAGAACGTGTTGATTTTGATACCAACTTTTTTAGAGATTGGAGATACAACCAAGATGGAACACCAAAAGCAGATTTTCCTTTGAACAAAGAAATTTATGCAGGTTCTAAAATTTTGGTAGGTGGTAGAAATTTCGGTTCAGGTTCGTCTAGAGAACATGCAGCTTGGTCTGTGTATGATTTTGGATTACGTTGTGTAATTTCATCGGCTTTTGCAGATATTTTTAAGAACAACTGTTTAAATGTTGGGGTTTTGCCTGTACAAGTTTCTGCAGGTTTTGCTGATAGCTTGTTTGATGCAATTATGGCAGATCCAAAAACGGAGATTAAGGTTGATTTACAAAGTCAAACTGTAACCTTAGTAGCAACAGGAGAAAGTGAGTCTTTTGATATTAATACCTACAAAAAAGACAATATGCTAAATGGTTTTGATGATATTGATTATCTAAAAAACATTGAAGGCGAAATTGTTGATTTTGCAAAAACAAGACCTTTTTAAGGTTGATGTTTATATAAAATTTTGTTTAATTAAATATGTCAGGTCGAGCGCAGTCGAGACCTAAGTTAAGTTCTCGACTGCGCTCGAACAGACAGCATAAAATTTATTATAAATAGAATTTTAATAATAAGAATCAAAATGAAAAACCTCAATTACTTTTCATAAACAATGAGCAAGAGAAAGATTGAAATAATGGATACCACATTGCGTGATGGAGAACAAACATCAGGCGTGTCTTTTTCGGTTTCAGAAAAACTAACCATTGCAAAATTACTGTTAGAAGAATTAAAAGTAGATCGTTTAGAAATTGCTTCTGCAAGAGTTTCTGAGGGCGAATTGCAAGCTGTTAAAAAAATTACTGCTTGGGCATCAGAAAATAATAGTATTCATAAAATAGAGGTTTTAACCTTTGTTGATGGAGGAAAATCCATTGATTGGATGTTAGATGCTGGTGCAAAAGTTCAGAATTTATTAACCAAAGGTTCTTTAAATCACTTAACACATCAACTTAAAAAAACACCCAAAGAACATTTTGCAGATATTAAAGCGACCATAGATTTAGCTGCAAAAAACGATATTAAAACCAATGTGTATTTAGAAGATTGGAGCAATGGAATGCGAAATTCTAAAGCCTATGTTTTTGAATATTTAGACTTTTTAGGAACTCAGAATATAGAACGTATTTTATTGCCAGATACTTTAGGGATTTTAACTCCAGAAGAAACGTTTTTATATATTGATGAAGTCCGTACAAAATACCCAGAAATTCACATCGATTTTCATGGTCATAATGATTATGATTTAGGAGTTGCCAATGTTATGGAAGCTGTAAAAGCGGGTGCAAATGGTTTGCATTTAACCATTAATGGAATGGGTGAACGTGCAGGAAATGCACCAATGGCTAGTGTTTTAGCTGTTATTAAAGACTTTTTGGTTGATGTAAAAATAACAACCAATGAAAAAGCCTTACACAAAGTTAGTAAGTTGGTAGAAACATTTTCAGGATTTAGAATTCCTGTAAATAAACCAGTTGTTGGAGCCAATGTTTTTACACAAACTGCAGGAATTCATGCAGATGGAGATAACAAGCACAACTTATATTTTAACGATTTAATGCCAGAACGTTTTGGTAGAAAACGTAAATATGCTTTAGGAAAAACATCTGGAAAAGCAAATATTCAAAAGAATTTACAAGATTTAGGCATCAGTTTAAATGATGATGAATTAAAAAAAGTTACGCAGAGAATTATAGAATTAGGAGATAAAAAAGAGGTGGTTTCTCAAGATGATTTGCCTTATATTATTTCTGATGTTTTAGATTCGGATACGATTGAGAAACGCGTTGTTGTAGAAAATTATGTTTTAGGACATGCAAAAGGCATGAAACCCTCTACAACATTACAACTTATTGTTGAAGGCGTTTTATATGAAGCACATGCACAAGGAGATGGACAGTTTGATGCTTTTATGAACGCGTTAAAAAAGTTATACAAAACACACAGTAAGAAAGAATTGCCAGCTTTGATAGATTATGCAGTTCGTATTCCTCCAGGAAGTCATTCTGATGCTTTGTGTGAAACAATCATCACTTGGAAAGGAGAAAAAAACGAATTTATAACACGTGGTTTAGATTCAGATCAAACAGTATCTGCGATAAAAGCGACAGAGAAAATGTTGAATATTATTTGAAATAAGTAAGCAGTATTTCAGTAGGCAGTTGGCAGTAGCAGTTTTCAGTTAGCTTGTTTGAGGTTAAAATAAATTGTCAGTTCGAGTGATTTTCGATTTTTTTGAGAAAATTGTATCGAGAACATTTTAAATTACGAATTAGAATAAAATAGAAAAGGAAGTATGAAGTAGGAAGCTTGAAGTTAAAAGTTAGAAATCGGAAAAGCATATTGTTTTTAACAATAAAATTTCAATTTCAGCACAAAATCTTCAAACTTCAGACTCCCAACTTCAAACCCAAAAAACATAAATAGAAATTAAATTATCGCTTTTTTATTGTGCGAATTGCCAATAGTAAAAAGCAAAAAGCTTATATTATATGAAATTAAATATCGCATTATTAGCAGGAGATGGAATTGGTCCTGAAGTAATAGACCAAGCAGTAAAAGTATCAGATGCTATCGCAAAGAAATTTAATCATGAAATTAATTGGAGACCAGCTTTAACTGGAGCTGCAGCAATTGATGCAGTTGGAGAACCTTATCCAGATTCAACACACGAAATTTGTGCGTCTTCAGATGCAGTTTTATTTGGTGCAATTGGACATCCAAGATTCGATAACGATCCATCAGCAAAAGTACGTCCAGAACAAGGATTGTTAAAAATGCGTAAAAAATTAGGCTTATTTGCGAATGTTCGTCCAACATTTACATTTCCTTCTTTGTTAGATAAATCGCCTTTAAAAAGAGAACGTATTGAAGGAACAGATTTGGTTTTTTTACGTGAATTAACAGGTGGAATTTATTTTGGAGAAAAGGGCAGAAGAGATGATGGAGAAACTGCTTTTGATAATTGTGTATACACAAGAGCTGAAGTAATCAGATTAGCAAAAAAAGGTTTTGAATTAGCCATGACACGTTCTAAAAAATTATGTTGTGTAGATAAAGCCAATGTTTTAGAAACATCAAGATTATGGAGAGAAACTGTGCAAGCTATGGAAAAAGACTATCCTGAAGTTACAGTTTCTTACGAGTTTGTAGATGCAGTTGCTATGCGTTTAGTTCAGTGGCCAAATAGTTATGATGTGTTAATTACCGAGAATTTATTTGGAGATATTTTAACTGATGAAGCGTCTGTAATTTCTGGTTCTATGGGTTTAATGCCAAGTGCTTCTTTAGGTGCAGATATTGGTTTGTTTGAGCCAATTCACGGTTCTTATCCACAAGCAACAGGTTTAAATATTGCAAATCCAATGGCTACAGTTTTATCTGCAGCAATGATGTTCGAAAACTTTGGTTTACAAGCAGAAGGAAAAGCAATTAGAGATGCTGTAAATAGTGCTTTAGAAAAAGGAATTGTTACAGAAGATTTATCTGATGGTGCAAAAAGTTATGGAACTAAAGAAGTTGGTGACTGGTTAGCTAAGAATATTTAAAAACTTTAAAAACACATACTGATTAGAAAGATATTTAATATGTCGCCCTTTTAGGGCTTGATATATTTTTATTGCTTTTTTTATTAATATTTCATCCCTATGGGATTCTTTAGCTCTATAGGAGCGAAATATTAATAGGAGTAAATACATTTAAAAAGTTAAGCTCCTTAGGAGCGATATTTAATCGAAAAGTAATAATGTTGTCTAAATTGAAAAATGCGTTGAAACTATATTTAGAGTATAGATTTAACGCATTTTATTTGTTATAAATTTTAAAATGGCTGTTTAAAAAGTAAATTTAATTGTCAACCTGAATTTATTTCAGGTTCTTATAGTGCTAGATTATTAGTGTTTTAAGGTACTGAAACAAGTTCAGTATTACAAGATTTAATGTTTTTTAGACAGCCTCTTTTATTAAAAGCAGTTTTAAGAAACTTCTTCGATAACTTCTATTATAAGTTGACAACCTGCTATTAATTCTTCATCAGAAATTGTTAGTGGAGGTGTAATTCTCATGGCTTTTGCTTCAAACAACAAGAAGAATAAAATTAAGCCTCTGTCTAAACATTTTAGAACAATTTTTGCAGCTAATTCAGGCGTTTCTACAATGGCTGCCAACATTAAACCTTTGCCTCTTATTTCTTTGATTGCAGCATGTTGTAAATGTTTTCTTATGATTTTTTCTTTGCGCAAACTTTCTGAAAGATACTCTTTCTCCAAAATTTCTGTAACAGTTGCCAAAGCAGCTGCAGCAATTATTGGATGACCAGCAAATGTAGAAATATGTCCTAATTTAGGATTGTCTTTTAACAAACTCATATGTTCTGAAGACGCAATAAAAGCGCCAATTGGCATTCCTCCACCCAAACCTTTTCCTGTAATTACAATATCTGGAACAACATTGTAATTTTCAAAACCCCAAAAAGTTCCTGTTCTACCAATTCCTGTTTGGATTTCATCTAAAATTAATAGCGCTCCAACTTCTTGACAACGTTTTTTTACGTTGGATAAATAATCATTTTGTGGCTCTATAAAACCTGCTCCACCTTGAATGGTTTCTAAAATTACTGCAGCAGTATTTTTGGTGATTTGTTGCAAGTCGAACTCACAATTAAAAGCAATAAATTTTGATCCTGGAATTAATGGTCTAAAAGCAGCATTTTGTTTTTCGACACCAGAAACACTCATGGCACCCATTGTATTTCCATGATAGGAATTTTTTGCGGCAATAATTTCTGATCTATTGGTTACTCTTTTTGCTAATTTTAAAGCACCTTCAGTAGCTTCTGTTCCAGAATTTGTAATGTAAACAGCTTGTAGGTTTTTTGGTAAAGTAGCTGCTAATAGTTTGCATAAATCAACTTGTGGTTGTTGAATAAATTCGCCATAAACCATTACATGAGCGTATTTATCAACTTGATTTTTAATAGCTTCTGATACTTTTGGATGATTATGCCCTAAACTATTGGCAGAAACGCCTGCAACAAAGTCTAAATATTTTTTTCCATCAACATCATAAATATAACTTCCATTTGCGTGGCTAACTTCAATAGCCAAAGGATGAGGAGACGTTTGTGCTTGATATTGATAAAAGTCGTCTTTTAAATTACTCATTATTTTGCAACTTTGAAACTATCTTTTTCTCTTTTACTTTTTTATCTTGAATAACTGCAGCAGGTTTTTTTAAGGATTTCTCTTTTAAAGGTGGTTTTTTGCCATCACTTTTATCAACAATAAAAATATCTTGCATTTTTTTAGGCTGCTCATCTTCTCTCCAAATAAAGTTTTTTAATTTTCGGTCTTCATCAGGAAACATGGAAGGAGGATAGGTTTTACCTTCTGATGCTTTTAAATATTTAATGGTTTCAATTTCACCATTATCAAAAACAAACTCAATATTGCTGGAGATTTCTTTGGTAATCGTTTCCAAAACACCAGTTTCTTCGTTTCTATTAAAATAAACAGACTCTGCATTTCCTTCTACAAACAACGTTTTTAGCTTATTTTCTAAAAATTTTCCATACATATTTCTTCCTTTTATTTGGTTGAAATCGTCTTTGGATAAAGAATCTTTAGAAATGATAAAAGCGTTATTAAAAACCTTTAAAGAATCTAAGTTTTCGGTTTCTGTATTGGATTGTAGGTAAATACTATCACCAGTAATTTGATTTTGATCAGACCAAATTACAGGATTTCTATACATTTTTGTGTAACCAGTGGTTTGGTTTGTGTGGATAGAATCGCACTTTCCTTGCAAATCCGATTTAAAGATTTTTACATTGTGATACGTTCTCACAATTCGCTTTTTTGGTTTTCCAGTAACCAATAAAGTATCTCCATGAATAAACATCGAATCTTTATCAATAATTGAAATAGCAACCGCTTTTTTAATGATGTATAAGGAATCTTTTAATTCAAAAAGTTCAGCATAATTTCCTCGAGAAATAAAATTTTGAACGGTATCTATAATTTGAATATTGTTGGTGGCAGATGCAAAACCTCTTTTTTTATCATAATACAAACTATCACCTTCAATCGTTCTTTCTTTAGAATAGATTTTTGCGTTGTCTAAAAAGTGAGAAATATCGGTTTTGGTATCGTAGAAACCCTTTTCACAATAAATTCTATTTTCGTTTTGTGTGTTTGTAATGGTGGATGGTCCATACAAATACGTGTGCCCAGTTTCTGTGTAATAATTTAAATGCTCGGATTCTAAATTATGTTCAGGATTTACGACTGTAACTCTTGTAGTTGCAATGAATTTTTTATCCTCTAAATAATAATTTCCGTATTTACTTTTTAAGGTATTGGTTTCGTCTTTTATAGTTGCATAACTTTGGTAATATAACTTTTGATTAATTCTGTCAAACTGCAAAGTATCTGTAGTTAACGTCATTGTAGGATCTTTCAACACTACATTTCCCCAAGAAAGTGCTTGTTTAGCATTCGCATCATAATCTGCATAATCGCTAGTTTGAGTTATGGTATCACCTTGTTTTATAAGAACGTTTCCAATGGCTTTGAAAAAGTTTTCTTTTCTGTAGTACAATGCTTGTTGGCAAGTTAAATCAATGCCTTCATGATTCATTTGTACGTTTCCTATCAGCACAGTTGCTCCAGGATATTTTTCTTCGTCAGCTTCTTGAATTTCAGCTTTGTATTCAATTTTTCTTGATCCTTTCTCTTCTGTTTGAGAAAAAGAAAATAGTGTAGAAAAAGTCAGCAATAAAAAAAAGATTCTTTTCAAAAGGTTTGTTTTGCGACAAAAATAATGAAAAGAATATTGTTGCAACTTAAATAAAAGTGAAAGTTGATGATATTATTTGTTAATTAAAATGCTTCTTTTTACAATGTTTTGAAAGAAGATTCCAAAAACACTTATTGGAATTAAGCCACTTACCAAAACAAGTGTAAGATAATAATTTTCGAAAATTGACAATTGTTGCCAATTACAAAACCCTTTATAAAAGATTAAAACTTCGGAAAAAATAAAACCAATAAGATAAATTTTTACCCAAAATTCAGATAGTTTTATCAACTTAAAATAGGCAAGAAATATAAACAAACTTAAACTGACCAAACCTAGAAATGTAAGGTGTAAATAGCCAATAACAAAATCTATAATTTGTGAAATAAGGGTAGAGAAATAAGGAATATCAGACAAAAATTGCAGTATAATTTTGGTGATAAAAAGAACATATATAAATTTAAATAATTGATATAAAAACGGCGTTAAAATTTCAGCTATTTGAGATTTAATTCCGATTAATATTTGATGAAATTGGAACAATGCTATCAATTGAAAAATAACACCTAAAGTAGATAAAACAAAGATGTATTTTGGAGGATTTATCCATAGAAATGATAAAAACAAGGTAAGAAAACAACTGATTGTTAAGTTTCTATAAAAGGAAGAAACTGTTTTTGTATCAATATTAATCTTGTTTTTTTCAATAAAGATTAAAAAGATTCCTAGTAAACAGAAAATAAACCAGCCATTATATTGAAAATGCAAATAGAAATAAATGGCATTTTTATACCAATGAGAAGTGTTTCCTAAAGTGTTCATGATAATTCCTAAAGCCCAAGGACCTATGCTAGAAAACACCATAAATAGGAGGGAAGTATTTATAAATTTATAAGAATAGCTTTTTTTTTCGCACGTATTATTTTTTCTAAAAAAAAGATAAAACCAATAAGAACAAATTAAGAAAAGGGTAGAAAAAATAATTGAGAATACTGCATACCCAGTTATCGGAAAACTCAAAAGCATGCCTATAATTGTTATTTGTGTGCTCCAAAATACTCTTGAATATTTTTTTTGAACATCATCTTTAATACATAAATGAAAAATTAATGATGTTAATGCAACATACACCCAGCCTAAAAGTGCAATGTGAGAATGCGTATGAACTATATATTTATAGGTGGCATTTACATTGGCTACAGGAAAAAGACGTAGTAAAATTCCTAAACTACTCGCAATTAAAAAATAGAAAAGGCTTACTAGAATTTGTTTTTTTATGGAAATCATTTTATAATTTCATTCAATTTATTATTTTTTGCAAATTCAGTTGCCATTTCTAAAATTGTTTTGTTTTTAAATTTATTTAGTAACTCATTTTTAAATGGAACATATAAATAATGCACTACACAAGGATTCTCTTCACTACATTCAGATTGCCCTAAGTAACATTGATCAAATTTTGTAATATCATCTACACAATCAATAATTTCATAAACTGTATTCTCTTTATCTTTTTTGCTTAAATAAAAACCTCCATGAGGACCTTTTACAGATTTTATTAAACCCTTTTTTGTGAGTTCTTGCATTGTTTTTGCTAAAAAAGGTGCAGGTAATTCTAATTTTTCTGCAATTATTTTAGACCCTATTTTTTGCTCTTTTGTAGCATTATTGGTTAGGTATAAAACTGCAGCAATGGCGTATTTACTAGCTTTTGATAACATAAAATTCTTTTGGCTAATATAAAAAGATAATTTTATCTTTTTATATGATATTTATCATGTTTTTAAAAGTAATGAGATTGTATTTTTGTAACATAAAAAGATAAAAAGGTCTTTTTTAACTGAAGTAATACATTTAAAACGATACACTATGAAATTTTTAAAATTAGTCTGTTTGTTATTCATTGTAAGTTTGTTAGTAACAAGTTGTAAAAATGAATCAAAACAAGAAATAGCAATTGTAGATACTGCAAATATCTATGTTAAAGGAACAATGGATGCAGAATTAACATCACCTCCTTTTGTGCCAGCACCAGTTGGTAACAGATCTGCTAAAAAGTTGCTTGTTAATATGGAAATTATTGAAAAAGAAGGAACCATGACTGATGGTGTGCAATATTTATATTGGACTTTTGGTGGTTCTGTTCCTGGAAGTTTTATAAGAACTAGAGTAGGAGATTTGGTTGAGTTTACCTTATCTAATCATCCAGATAATAAATTACCTCATAACATAGATTTACATGCAGTTACAGGTCCTGGAGGTGGAGCAGAATCATCTTTTGTTGCTCCAGGTCATGAAAAAACATTCTCTTTTAAAACTTTAAACCCTGGTTTATATGTTTATCATTGTGCAACTGCACCTGTAGGAATGCATATTGCAAACGGAATGTATGGTTTAATTTTAGTAGAACCAGAAGGAGGTTTGCCACCTGTAGATAAAGAATATTATATTATGCAAGGAGATTTTTATACAAAAGGAGCAACTGGCGAAAGAGGATTACAGCCTTTTGATATGACAAAAGCGATTAAAGAAGATGCAGATTATGTAGTTTTTAATGGTGCTGTAAATGCCTTAACAGGAGATAATGCAATTACTGCAAATGTGGGTGAAACTGTTCGTTTATTTGTTGGTAATGGTGGGCCAAACTTAACATCGTCTTTTCATGTTATTGGAGAAATTTTTGATAATGTACATGTAGAAGGTGGAGATTTAATCAATAAAAATGTGCAAACAACATCAATACCAGCTGGAGGTGCTGCAATTGTAGATTTTAAAGTAGAGGTTCCTGGCACCTTTATTTTAGTGGACCATGCAATTTTTAGAGCTTTTAATAAAGGTGCTTTAGGAATGTTAAAAGTTACAGGAGAAGAAAAAAAGAGCTTATATTCAGGTGTAAAACAAGAAGGAATTTATCATCCAGAAGGAGGTACAATTCAAACAATGCCTGAAACAAAAGAGACTAAGGAAAAAGTAGTGGCTGTTGTTCAAGAAAAGTCTTTGTTAAAGAAATTGAAAGATGGAAAACAAGTTTATATGAATACTTGTTTTGCATGTCATCAAGCAGAAGGTCAAGGAATTCCAAATGCATTTCCTCCTTTAGCGAAATCAGATTATTTAAATGCTGATGTAAATAGAGCAATTGGTATCGTTTTAAATGGAAAAACAGGAGAAATTACTGTGAATGGTAAGAAGTATAACAGTGTAATGACGAGACAAACTTTAACAGAGGAAGAGGTTGCAGATGTTATGACTTATGTGTACAATTCTTGGGGAAATAATAAAACGAATGTTAGTATAAAAATGGTGCAAGAAGTTAAAAATAAATAAAACAAATTACAATGAAAATTATTTTAAGACTGGCAATTTTTTTGATATTTCTAAATTCAATAAATTTAAATTGTCAGTCTAAAATTGTAAAAATTAAAGGAGGAGAATATATTCCTTTATATGGTAGAGATTCTTTGATGGTTACTATTGATGATTTCTGGATAGATGTATATCCTGTAACCAATAAAGAGTATGTGGATTATGTGAAAAAAAATCCAAATTGGCAAAGATCTAAAGCCATAAAATTATTTGTTGATGAAAGTTATTTAAGAGATTGGCAAAATGATACACTTTTAAATGCAAATCAAAAATTGAATTCACCCATCACAAATATATCTTGGTTTGCAGCCAAAAGTTATTGTGAAAATCAAGGAAAAAGATTGCCAACTGTAGATGAATGGGAGTATGTTGCAATGGCAAATAAAACGATGCCAGATGCTAGATCCATAAAAAACTACAATCAATTTATATTAAGTTGGTACGAAAAACCAAAAACATTTAATCAAACAATTGGTTCAACGTTTAAAAATTATTGGCAAGTATACGATTTACATGGATTAGTTTGGGAATGGACCTCCGATTTTAATTCTGTTTTAATTACAGGAGAATCTAGAAAAGATGTAGATAAGGATAGTAATTTATTCTGTGGAAGTGCAGCTATAAATGCAACAGATTTAATGAATTATGCAGCGTTTATGCGTTATGCAATTAGAGGGAGTTTAAAAGCAAAATATACCATGAAAAACCTAGGTTTTAGATGTGTAAAAGATAATTAAAGAAACAATTATGAAATCAATAAAATTCATTCTATTATTTACAACACTCACATTGTTAGTTTCTTGTGATAAAAAAAGTAAAGACGAGACAGCTAAAATTGAATATCAGTGCCCAATGAAATGTGAAGGTGAAAAAGTCTATTCAGAAAAAGGTACTTGTCCTGTTTGTGAAATGGATTTAAGACTACTTTCAAAAGCATCAAAAAAAGTTTTAAGTACTGAGATTTCTGAAGAATCTATTTTTAATTTAACTTCAAGTTGGAATACAGAAGAAGGTAAAACCATCACTTTAAAAGAATTAAAAGGTAAAACTTTAGTTATGGTCATGGTTTATACTACTTGTAAAGCTGCTTGTCCAAGATTAACTGGTGATATGAGAAATATTGAGCAAAAAATTCCAGCAGAATATAAAGACGATGTTCAGTTTGTTTTTATTAGCATCGATCCAGAAAATGATACACCAGAAAAACTAAAACAATTTGCTGTTGACAATTATGTAGATGGAGAACAATGGACGTTTTTACAAGGAACAGAAAGCAATGTTAGAGAGTTTGCCAATGTTTTAGCTGTAAAATATAAGCAGATTTCACCCTTAGATTTTTCACATTCAAACATTATAAGTGTTTTTAATCCTGGTGGAGAATTGGTTCATCAACAAGAAGGTTTAGGTGTTGATAATAAAGAAACAATTGCAAAAATTATAGAAACAGTAAACCAATAATAATTTTATGAAAACTATTGAAACTAGAAAAGATGTTTCATTTCTTGTGCATGAATTTTATGGCAAAATTAGAAAAGATTCTCTATTAGGACCTATTTTTAATAGTCATATTCCTGATGAAAAATGGCCAGAACATCTTTTAAAATTAACTGACTTTTGGGAAACGAATCTGTTTGGTGTTGCAAAATTTAAAGGAAACCCTACTCAAAAACATATTGCAGTAGATCGTAACTTAAACCATACTACAAGTCAAACTCATTTTGGGCAATGGCTTCAACTTTGGTTTGAAACATTAGACGAAAATTTTGAAGGAACTTTAGCGTTAAAAGCCAAAGAAGCTTCAAGAAGAATGGCACATGGGCAATTTATGGCAATGTTCAATCATCGTTAAAAATACATTTTAAACAATTATTAAATTAAGCATTATGAAAACAGCAAACTTATATACCGATTTAGAATTCAATGAAAAAAGACCATTGATAAACGTACTATTTGAAACTCCTTTTACAAAAGAAATTAGAATAGCGATGCATAGTGGAACTGAAATGAAAAAACATAAAACATCGTTTCCTATTGTAGTGGAAATAGTAGATGGAACTATTGATTTTGGAGTTAATAATGAAATTTTAAATCTAAAAAAAGGAAGTTTAATTTCTTTGGATAGTAATGTTCCTCATGATTTAAAAGCATTAGAAAATAGCATTGTTAGGTTAACACTAACAAAAAATGATGAAATGAGTAGAGTTGAAAAAGTAATTGAAGGTTAATTATTTTTTAAATAAAATATATAGTCCCCCTAAAAATAGCGAAATATCTGAAAAATTAATCAGTTATTTCGCTTTTAGTTTTTATAGATGTTATAATTTTGAAAGCTTAAACAAAACAAATGAACTCACCTTTTGAAATGACCAAAGAAGAAATGACTTCTTATGGATATAAAATTGTAGATCAGATAGTTAATCACTTTACTGAAGTTGAACATAAAAAGCCAGTAAAAAAGGCTTCTCGTAAAGAAATGGACACCATTTTTTTAAGTGAAGCACCTGATGAAGCTACAAGTGCAGATGATGTATTAGATTTTGTAATGAAAAATGTAATGCCAAATAGTATTATTATTTCGCATCCAAAATCGTTTTCATTTGTGCCTGGACCAAGTAATTTTATCAGTGCTATGTCAGATTCTTTGGCAACTGGTTTTAATATTTTTTCTGGTGGATGGAATATTGCTCCAGCAGCTGCTGAGTTAGAAATTGTTACCTTAAATTGGATTTTAAAAATTTTTAATTTTCCTGTTGAAAAAGGTGGAGGAATTTTTACAAGTGGTGGATCTATGGCAAATTTAACTGCTTTAACAACTGCAAGAAGAGTAAAATGTGGAGAAGATTTTTCGAAAGCAATTATTTATTTGTCAGATCAAGCACATTCATCAAATATAAAAGCGATTAGAGTTTTAGGTTTTAAAAGAGAACAAATTAGAATTATTCCTACAGATATTGAATTTAGAATTAGCATTAACAAACTAAAAAATGAAATTGCTAGAGATCGTTTAAAAGGCAATGAACCTTTTTGCATTATTGCAACTGCAGGAACTACAAATACAGGAACTGTAGATCCTTTAGATGCGATTGCAGATATTTGTGAAAAAGAAAATTTATGGTTTCATATTGATGGTGCTTATGGTGCTGCAGCTATGTTATCAAAAAAAGGAAATCGTGCTTTAAAAGGGATAGAAAGAGCAGATTCTTTAACTGTAGATCCTCATAAATGGTTTTTTCAGCCTTATGAAATTGGCTGTTTAATTGTAAAAGATAAATCGTGGTTGAGTGGTACTTTTAGCGAAAAGCCAGAATATTTAAGAGATATTGAAGGGAATGAATCTGAAATTAATTTTTATGATTATGGGATTCAATTAACTAGAAGATTTAGAGCTTTAAAATTCTATATGTCTATAAAAACGTATGGTTTAAATGCGTTTAAAAAAGCGGTAACTTATAACATTGATTTAGCAGAAGAAACTGAAGATTTATTAAGAAAAAGTAGCAATTGGGAAATTGTATCTCAAGCAACTTTGGCCATCATCAATTTTAGATACAATCCTATACATTTAGAATTACCCGAAGATAAATTAGACAAATTGAATCAAGAGATTTCTTCAAGAATGATTGATTCTAGAGAAGCATTATTAGTAACTACAATTTTACAAAATCAAGTGGTTATTAGAATGTGTTTGATAAACCCTAATACTACAATTCAACATATAAAAGACACCTTAAATGAATGTAGTAATTTTGCTACAGAAATTTTAGAAGAGTGGAAGTAAAGCTACTTTTATAAATGTAAAAAAGCATCTTTTAGAATTTAAAAGATGCTTTTTTTATGTAATTAATTTAATAAACTTATCTATTAATTGTTTGTTTTCTATCTGGTCCAACAGAAACAATACTTACAGGAACTCCTGTTTCTTTTTCAATAAAAGCAACATAATCCATTAAGTTTTTAGGTAATTGATCTGCAGAAGTCATTTTTGTTAAATCATCTTCCCAACCTTTAAACTCTGTATAGTTTACAGAAACGTTTTCTGGTTCTATGTTATATGGTAAATGTGTAATTTCTTCTCCTTTATAATTGTAAGAAGTACAAATTTTTAGAGTTTTGAATCCAGAAAGTACATCTCCTTTCATCATCATTAATTGTGTTACACCATTTACATCTACAGCATATTTTAAGGCTACTAAATCTAACCAACCACATCTTCTTGGTCTACCTGTTGTTGCACCAAATTCATGCCCAACACTTGCCATTGTTTCTCCATCTTTGTCAAACAATTCTGTAGGAAAAGGACCAGAACCAACTCTTGTTGTATACGCTTTAAAGATTCCAAAAACATCACCAATTCTGTTTGGAGCAACTCCTAAACCTGTACAAGCACCTGCAGCTGTTGTGTTAGATGAGGTAACAAAAGGATAGGTTCCAAAATCAATATCTAACAAAGAACCTTGTGCGCCTTCAGCTAAAATTGTTTTTTTATTTTTGATGGCTTGGTTTAAAAACTCTTCACTATCAATAAATTCTAATGTTTTTAATTTATCAATTCCTTTTCTGAATTCATTTTCTAATTCTTTCAAATCATACTCAACCTGAACATCAAAAAATTCTAACATTTTTAAATGCTTTTCTGTTAAAGCATCGTATTTTTCTTTCCAGTTTTCTAATTCTAAATCACCAACTCGCATTCCATTTCTACCAGTTTTGTCCATATAAGTTGGGCCAATTCCTTTTAATGTAGAACCAATTTTTGCTTTTCCTTTTGATGTTTCAGAAGCTGCATCTAATAATCTATGAGTAGGTAAAATTAAATGTGCTTTTCTAGAAATTAATAATCTAGACGTATAATCGATGTTATGCTTGTCTAAATTTTCTAATTCTTTTTTAAAGATTACAGGGTCTATAACCACACCATTTCCAACAACATTTAATGCTGTTTTATGAAAAATACCTGAAGGAATTGTGTGTAAAACATGTTTAAATCCGTCAAAAATTAAAGTATGTCCTGCATTTGGTCCACCTTGAAAGCGTGCAATAATATCATAATTGTTGGTTAAAACATCTACAATTTTACCTTTTCCTTCATCTCCCCATTGTAATCCTAGTAATAAATCTACAGCCATTGTGTTTTGTGTAATTGTTTATTTGTATAATCGTTTATTTATTTTTCTGTAGACTGATAAACTGCCTACTAAATATTGTTTATTCTTTTTTCTTGGTTGTTCCGTAAAAATAAAGTGAATGATTTTGAATATCAATTTCAAAAATATCTTCAATCGTTTTTTTGATGATTTGAATCCTTGGATCACAAAACTCTTTTACTTCTCCAGTATCTGTGAAAATTACGTGATCGTGATTTTTATCGAAGTAACTTTTTTCGTAACGAGCCATAGATTGCCCATCAAATTGATGCTTACGAACCAAATTACAGTCTAATAATAAATCGATTGTATTGTATAAAGTTGCTCTACTAACTCTATAATTTTTGTTTTTCATTTTAATATAGAGCGATTCTATATCAAAATGCTCTTCAGCATCATAAATTTCTTGTAGTATAGCATAACGTTCAGGTGTTTTTCTGTGTTTATGCTCTTGCAGATAAGAGGTAAAAACTTTTTTAACTACTTCTTGGTTTTCAAGAGAATTACTCATAATTTTAATTTTTACGAAACACAAATTTACTGTAATTTCTTAATAAACTTCTACTTTTTTATAAAATGATATTTACATTCTATTAACACGTTCTACAGTTTTTACTCCTTCTACTTTTTGAATACGTTTTATGAGCTTTTGTATCTGAGAACTATTTTTTACACTTAACGATATTTTACCATCAAAAACGCCTTCATCTCCAGAAATATTTATACTGTGAATAAAAACACCCATGTTGCTAGATATAATTCGAGTAACGTTATTTACAATTCCACTATTATCAACACCATTAATATGTAAAATGACTTTAAAGTCTTGCTTTGTAGAATCTATCCATTTAGCCAACATAACTCTGTAAGCATAATTAGATTGTAGAGAAATTGCATTTGGGCAATTTTTCTTGTGAACTTTTATCCCATCATTTATGGTTAAAAATCCAAAAACTTTATCACCTGGAATAGGATTACAACATTTTGATAACGTATAATCTAATTTTTCTTCATCCTTACCAAATACTAAAGCATCATATTTATGGGTAACTTCTTCAGTGTTTTCTGGGTTTTCTTTAGGAGATGGACTTCTTCTTAACTTTGTTTTAAAGAAGTTTAAAATACTGCTATTTTTTTGTGAAACAAATGCTTTTAACTGCGTGTTATCTATAGCACCATTTCCAAATCTGTAAAATAAATCGAAACTTGTTCTTAACTTAAAAAAAACAACTAATTCGTTAATCGATTTTTCGTTAAAAGGAATTTTTAAATGACGTAATTTTCTTGTTAAAATAGCTTTTCCTTCTTCAGCAATTTGTTTTTCTTCGTCTTTTAAAGCAGCTCTAATTTTAGTTTTTGCTCTTGCTGTTATCACAAAATCTAACCACCTTGAATTTGGTTTGTTGGTAGAACTTGTAATTACTTCAATTTGATCTCCACTGCTTAAAGTGTGACTTAAAGGAACTAGTTTACCATTTACTTTTGCGCCTCTACATTTTAAGCCAACATCTGTATGTACAGAAAAAGCAAAATCTAATGCAGAAGCATCTTTTGGTAGCGACTTTAATTCACCTTTTGGCGTAAAAACATAAATTTCTTTCGCATATAAATTCAGTTTAAAATCTTCAACAAAATCTACTGCATTAATATTCTGACTTTCTAAAGTTTCTTTTAATTTGTTTAACCAGCCTTCTAAACCACTTTCATTTTCTTGACCTTGTTTGTATTTAAAATGTGCAGCATATCCTTTTTCTGCAATTTCGTTCATTCGTTCAGACCTAATTTGCACTTCAACCCATTGTGCATCTGGCCCAACAACTGTAATATGCAATGCTTCATAACCAGTAGATTTTGGTTGCGAAATCCAATCTCGTAAACGTGCAGGATTTGGTCTAAAATTATCGGTTACAATCGAATATATTTTCCAAGCATCATGTTTTTCATCTTCAGAAATTGGACTAAAAATTATTCTAATTGCATATTTATCAAAAACTTCATCAAAAGTAACATTCTGTTTAAGCATTTTTCTTTTGATAGAAAAAATAGACTTAAACCTACCTTTTATCTCATAATTAAAATTCTCTTTGCTTAAACCATTTTTAATGGATTCTGTAAAACGTTCTAAGTAATTTTGTTGCTCTTCTTTACTAGCTTTTACTTTGGCTACAATGCTGTTGTAGACTTCTGGTTCTGTATACTTTAAACCTAAATCTTCAAGTTCCGTTTTTATATTATATAAACCAAGTCTGTGTGCTAAAGGAGCATAAATATATAAAGTTTCAGAAGCAATTTTTACTTGTTTATCAGAAGGCATTGCATCCATCGTTTGCATATTATGCAATCTGTCAGCAATTTTTATCAAAATAACTCTAACATCATCATTTAATGTTAAGAGCATTTTTCTAAAATTTTCGGCTTGAATGGACGCGTTTTGTTCTTTATTTAAACGCGATATTTTTGTGAGTCCGTTTACAATCCTTGCAATAGTTTCTCCAAATAAATGTTCAATATCTTCAACAGTATATTCAGTATCTTCTACAACATCATGTAATAAAGCAGCAGCAATTGATACTGCTCCCAAACCAATTTCCATGGCCACAATTTTTGCAACAGCAATTGGATGAAAAATATAAGGCTCACCTGTTTTTCTACGTTGCTTAGAATGTGCATCTACAGCAATATCAAAAGCCTTTCTAAT
This sequence comes from uncultured Polaribacter sp., assembly GCA_963977615.1. Lineage (GTDB taxonomy): Bacteria > Bacteroidota > Bacteroidia > Flavobacteriales > Flavobacteriaceae > Polaribacter. The sequence continues at coordinate 49,656 of CAXBPL010000001.1, forward strand.
CAGTTCTTTATCTTCTTTTGATAAAACTTCATAGGTGATTTTTAGTAGATCTTTATATCGACTTGCAATTTCTTTATTTTCTTCTTCTATGGTTGCTGTATATGCCATAAACTGCGCTGTTGAATTCTCGTTAAATGTAAAGTGAAGTTAGGAAAACCTATTTTAACAGACAAGGATTAACGTTTATTAATTTTGATAAAAAAGATATGATTAAATGAAGGTGTTTTACAAATTTGAATAAAAATAATGTGACACAGATTTGATGAATTAAGCTAAAAAAAATATATTATTTGTGAATTAGTGTCTGTTTTACTTCTCTAAATTCTCAATTCTTTCCAACAGAGTTGGATGAGAATAATGCATAAAAACGTACGCTTTATGAGGTGTTAAATTACTCAAACTATTTTTTGATAACTTTTTAAGTGATGTAATTAAAGGAGTTGCCTCAAAGGTTTCTTTAGCAAAATTATCTGCTTGATATTCGAATTTTCTCGACATATAATTCATAAATAAACCCGTAATTTCAGAAATTGGGGAATATAAAATTCCAAACGCAATTAAACCAATATGAAAACTTGGAATGGAAATTCCCAAAGCTTCTGATAATAAGGCTGAATTGATGAAAAGTGATAAAATAAAAAGGGTGAATCCTGTAAGTAGGATAGAGGAAGCCAAATTAAAAATGATGTGTTTTCTTTTGTAATGACCAACTTCGTGTGCTAAAACTGCCACAATTTCATCAGTTTCTAAATCATTTATTAAGGTATCAAAAAGTGTGATTCTTTTTTGAGAACCAAAACCAGAAAAATACGCATTTGCTTTTGTAGAACGTTTTGAACCATCAATTACAAAAATATTATTCAACGTAAAACCAACTTTTTGAGCATAATTTTCGATAGCAGTTTTTAATTCGCCATTTTCCAAAGGTGTTTGCTTGTTGAATAATGGTACAATTAATTTTGCATAAAACATATTCATGATTAAAGAAAAAACTGCGACTAAAGTCCAAGCATAGAGCCAGAAATCTTTTCCTGCAAATTGATAAAACCAAATGATTATCGCTAAAATTCCTCCACCTAAAAGGATGCTCATCAACCAACCTTTTACTTTATCTAACCAAAATAATTTCTTGGTAGATTTGTTAAATCCGAATTTTTCTTCAATAACAAAAGTTTTGTAATACGAAAAAGGCGTTGTTAAAATATCTGAACCTAACATAATCACACCAAAAAAAATCAGCGCTACTAAAATAGGATTGTCTGTAAAACTTCTTGCAAAATCATCTACATATTTAAAACCATCAACAAAGAAAAAAGTTAATGTTAATACAATTGAAAACGTAGATGTTATGTTCGAAAATTTCTCATTCGTCTTTTTATACGCTTGAGATTTCTTGTATGCTGTTTCATCATAAACATCCGCTAATTTTGCTGGAATTTTATCATCAAAATGTTTCGCGTTTAAAGTATCTAAAATTTTATCAATAATAAAACTGATACTAATGATTGAAATTAGAATATAGAAAAGTGTGTTTGGTTGCATTAGGATTTGTTGATTATTATGTTTTTACTATTATTTTATTTGTAAATGAATATGATCATCATGTCTTACAGCTCTACAACCATGAAACCTTATCTTAGGGTTTTTTAAATTCATTCTCATTTTAAGGTGAGGTTCAATAAATATTTTGCCTATTTCAGGTTGTTTTAAAATAGAGTTTAACAAATCTTTAGTTGCTTTTTCAGAAAATAGAATTTCTTTATTGATTTTTCCAAAAGTTAAATATTTAGGAAAATCATATTGCCAATATCCTTTATCACTACAGATCTCAAATTGTTTAATTTCGTTTTTCTTTGGATTTTCAAAAACTCCATAACCACTAATTGAAGATTTTTTGTTTGTGACTTCTCCATTTTCCAATTCATATATTAAAGATAAATCTATCTTTTTTCCATCATTATGACTTAAATGAGGAAGAAGAGGGAATTTATCAATAAATGGAAAATTAGCATCTAAATAAATAATTTTAATTCCTTTTTGTTTCTTTTCAAAATTGATAGAAATTTTTTGGAGCACATTATTTAACGATGGTTTTACATAATTTCGGTTAAGTAATTTGGTGAAAAATGTATTTGCTTGAATTATTTCAGTTTCTTTAATTTTTTCACGACCAAATAACTTAGCAATATGAGGAACTACTAAAAATGTTGAAAATAAATATATTGCAAGGAATGTAAAGATTTGTTTCAGATATCTTTTTTCTGTATTATTTTTAATTATTAAAATAGTTACAAAATAGATAATTCCTCCAATTTGTGTTAAAGCAGTTAAAATTATAATAATTATAAAATGAAGTAACTTTTTCATACTGTTTTAAAAAATTAATTAATGCAGATTTTTAAATCAATATTAAATGAACTTAATGTTTAATAAACAGATTTTAAAAATGGAGCTACTTCTCTTTTTTGTGAGCATACATTGCAGCTCCAATAATCCCAGCATTATTTTTAAATTCAGCAACTTTTACTTTCACATCTGCATTTAAAAACTCTTTAAAACCATCGAATCTTTTGCTAATACCACCACCTAAAATAATTAAACTTGGCGAAAAAACAATTTTTGTGTAATTCAATAATTCATCAAATCTTAAAGCCCATTTTTTTAAAGTTAAACCTTCTTTTTTTCTAACAGAATCTGCTGTATAATGTTCAATTATTTTTCCATCTGAATGTAGCATTTTACCCAACTCTAAATTGGGAATTAATTGACCATTAAAAAATAAGCCAGAGCCAATGCCTGTACCAATAGTAACTACAATAACAACGCCTTTTTCTTTTTTTCCAGCACCTAAACTAACTTCTGCAAGACCAGCTAAATCAGCATCATTACTTACATGAAAAGGAAGTTTGCATTCTTTTTTAAAAAGTTTATCAACCTTAACATTTAACCACTTTTCGCTTAAATTTCCAGTATGAATACATTTGCCATCTACAATGGTTGTTGGAAAACTACAGCCCACTGCTTTTTTCCAATCAAAATGTTTTACAATTTCTTTAACCACTTTTGCTACAGCTTCTGGTGTTGCTGGTTTTGGCGTAGGAATTCTGTGTCTTTCAGATAATAATTCTCCAGTTTTTGTATCTACAATTGCAGCTTTAATACCTGTTCCACCAATATCTATTCCTAATATTTTCATTTTTTTGTGCTATAAATTATATTTTCTGCTACGAATTCACGATTTTTTTATCTAAAAATAAATTTTTTATTGATTTCAAATTTAGTTAAAATTAAGTGAATTAGTATTTTTCATTGTAGTCTCTTAAACTTATCAGCCACGAATTTGATCTAAATACATTTATTATGCTTCGTTTTTCACAAAGCAGACTTTTAGCCTGCAAAAAATCGATGAACTTAACGTCGATATTGGCTTATTTTTTAGTAAACTAAAAAACAGAATCCAATTTTAATTCGTGAATTTGTGGCAATTATTTTTTAAAATTTCTTTGTCTTTTCGCTTCAAAAATCACAATAGCAGCAGCCACAGAAACGTTCATAGAATCTATGTTGCCTTGCATAGGTATGTTGATGTTTTGAGTTGCTTTTTCTCGCCAAATTTCAGACAAACCAGTAGCTTCTGTTCCAACCACAATTGCAGTTGGTTTTGTGTAGTTTTCTTGATGATATTCGTTAGAATTCTGCAAGGTAGTAGCATACACATCAATATTATTTTCTTGTAAAAAAGCAATAATTTCTTCTGAGGAACCCATGGCAATTTGATTGGTAAAAACACAGCCAACACTAGAACGAATAATATTTGAGTTGTATAAATCGCTTTTAGGATCTGCAATAAAAACGGCATCAATATTTGCAGCATCTGCAGTTCTTAGCAAAGCACCAATATTGCCAGGTTTTTCAATACCTTCTGCAACTAAAACTAGCGGATTTTCGTTTTTGAAAACAATGTTTTTCAGGGAGAAATCTTTCGCTTTTACAACTCCAATAATGCCTTCTGTAGATGCTCTGTATGCTAATTTTTGATATACTTCTTTAGAAATAATAGTTCTATTGATATTTTTATTAAAAAGGTGTAGAATTTCTTCTTCGGATATAAAACTTTCTAAAAATAAGACATCTTCAAATTCATAATTAGCAGCAATTGCTAAAGAAATTTCTCTTTTACCTTCAACTAAAAATAAACCTTGTTTTTTGCGTTCACGAGATTTATCTTGAATTTTCAGTAAATTTTTGATGTAAGAATTCTGGATGCTTGTAATTTCCTTCATTAGTACAAATATACCTAAATGTATGGATTTTGTGAATTTGATTGCATAAAAAAACTCTTCAATTAACAAAAATTGAAGAGCTTTTCTATAAAAAATATGTTTGTAATTTATTTTACATCCATTAATTCAACATCAAAAATAAGTGTTGCATCTGGTGGAATTACACCTCCAGCTCCTGCAGAACCATAAGCCAAATCAGATGGGATTACAAAACGAGCTTTATCACCCACTTGTAACAATTGAATTCCTTCATCCCAACCAGAAATTACTTGACCAACACCAACATTAAAATCGATTGGTTGTTTTCTTTTGTAAGATGAATCAAAAACAGTTCCATCTAATAATTGTCCTTTATAATGTACAGAAACTCCAGCACCTTTTGTTGCTTTTTTTCCATCTCCTTTTTGTAACACTTTATAACGTAAACCGCTTGCAGTTTCATCATAACCAGCAGCAACAGAATCTAACAATTCTTTTTGTTTTGCTTTTTCTTCTTCTTCACGTTTTTCTCTTGAACCTTCAAAAGTTCTAAAAGATTCAACAGCGTTAAATTTTTCAGCAGCATCACCAACTCTAATAATTTCGATAGTTTTTAACTCATCTCCTTGTGCAATAGCATCCACAATATCTTGTCCTTCAATAACAGATCCAAAAACGGTATGTTTTCCATCTAACCAAGGAGTAGGAACGTGGGTAATGTAAAATTGACTTCCATTAGTTGCTGGTCCAGAATTAGCCATTGCTAATTTTCCTGGAGCATCATGTTTTAAATCTGGATGAAATTCATCATCAAATTTATAACCAGGATTTCCTGTTCCTGTTCCTTGAGGACAACCACCTTGAATCATAAATTCTGGAATTACTCTATGAAATTTCAATCCATCATAATAAGGAGTTCCTTGCTCTTTTACAGCATTTTCTAGATTACCTTCTGCTAAAGCAACAAAGTTACCAACAGTTCCAGGTGTTTTTTCGTTTTCTAATTGTACTAAAATATCACCTTTTGTGGTAGTGAATTTTGCGTAAATTCCGTTATTCATAATTTTTAATTTAATATTTAAAAAATAGACTTCAACTAGCTCAGTCTGGTATTTTGATTTTTAATTGTATTTAATAGTTGAAATACACTAAAATAATTTTAGATTAAAATTATTTTTTTGCATTTAAGATGGATAATCCATAAGATAATCCAATATTTACGTTTGATGAGTTTACGTTTCCATAAGGAGACCACATTTGTCCTCCAGAAGCATGAAAAGATAAATCGTCTGTTACATGATAATTAATACCAACAGTTGGTCTTACTAAAATTCCTTCTCCAGAATCTACACCTCCACCACCTGCAACACCACCTGCAGCTTCTGCAAATAATGAAAAATTATCATTTAAAAATTTATTTGATTTTATTCCTAATCCAAAAATTCCATGAGCATAACCACCTGCACCACCTAAATAAGCAAATGAAGCTTCACCAGCTACATAAAAACGTTTGTTAATATCGTAATTAATTTTTACAGCTAATAGTTGTAAATCATTATCAGGTTTGTCTAGAATGGCAACATCAAAATACGTTTGATTCTGAAAGCCAATTTGAACACCTTGTGTTTTTATTTGTTTGATTTTTTCTGGTGAATAAGGATCTTTTGTTCCTCCACTTAAACCATAATATTTCAAACTAAAACCAGCTGTGTATGCTTCAAAAGTGCCACCAACAGATCTATGGTAACCACCATGAACACTTACGCCAATTTTTTCTGTAACTTTTACATCTGCACCTAAACTTGGGTACATTGTTAAACCACCTTCAGGAAAAACTCTACCTCCTGCAGCTCCAATACCAGCTTTCGCAAATAAATTTACATATTCTGTTTCTACAAAGTTTTTACCTATACCAACAAAAACATCCATAAAACCAGCTCTTAAACCACCATACATAGCATCTAAATGAGCATAAGCAAAAGTATTTTTTGTTAAATAACGTTGATATTCAAAACCGATTAAACTTAATGTTTGTGTAATAGGAGTTGTGTTGTTGAAGTTTCCAATTCCATCATTTCTAGTATCACCAATAGGAAAAAGAAAATCAAAAGTTATTTGTTGTACACTTTTTACAGCAGGTTTCTGCCAATATTCAACTTCGGAATTATTATTTACTTCAAATTTTTCTTGAGCATCTTTGTAAGAAGCTGCTCTAATTGTCGTTGGTATTTCTACAAAGAAAGAAATATTATCACCTTTTTGTACGCCTGTAAAGAAATTTACATACCCATATTGAATACCAAAAGCAAACTCATCTGTTTTATATTGTAAACCAGCATTTGGGTACAAAATTCCACCACCATTTACCAAACTTCTAAAACCACCTCCACCACCAAAATGGATATTAGCATCAAAATATAAATTTTTATAAAGTTGTTTGTTAACTCCTAAATTAATTCCTAAAGTAAATAAACCTCCTTGATCTCCATAAACAGCACCATGAAAACCAGCACCAGTGTACAACCAATCATTTAAAGGAATATTATAATTTAAACCAAATAAACCCATGGTTGGGTCTAATTTATAGGTACTTCCATCACCATAATTATAGGTTCTATCTGGTTGATCAATTAAAATGTAATTTAAACGAATACTGTTTTTTAATTCTTTCCCTTCTAAATTATCTAAACTATAATTTTGAGAAAAGCTATTAAAACTTAAAAGAACAAGTAATAAAAATAGAATTTTCTTCATCATTTTATTTTTTAAATTCACTTGTAAAATGCAATTTTACAGACGGATATTTACTCTGCGTCATTTGAATTGTAAATGCAGAATCTGCCAAAAACACTAATTGCCCTTGTTTGTCTTTTGCTAAATAACGTTGTTTTACACGCTTAAATTCTTTAAATTCATCGTTCTTTTTATCTTCAGGTTCTACCCAACAAGCTTTGTGAACACTTAAATTTTCATAAGTACATTTTGCACCATATTCGTGTTCTAGTCTGTATTGAATAACCTCAAATTGTAAAGCACCAACAGTACCAATTACTCTTCGTCCATTCATTTCTAGAATAAATAATTGAGCAACACCTTCATCCATCAACTGATCTAAACCTTTGTATAATTGTTTAGATTTCATTGGATCTGCATTGTTTACATATCTAAAATGTTCTGGAGAAAAACTTGGAATTCCTCTAAAATTCAAATCTTCACCTTCTGTTAACGTATCTCCAATTTTAAAATTTCCAGTATCATGAATACCAACAATATCTCCAGGAAAAGACTCATCTACAATTTCTTTCTTTTCAGCAAAAAAAGCATTCGGACTTGAAAATTTTACTTTTTTACCATTTCTAACATGTAAATATGGCGAATTTCTTTTAAAAGTTCCAGAGACAATTTTTATAAAAGCCAATCTATCTCTGTGTTTAGGATCCATATTTGCATGGATTTTAAACACAAAACCTGTCATTTTTTCCTCTTTAGAATCTACTAAACGTTCTTCAGCTTTTTTAGGTTGAGGAGAAGGAGCAATTTCAATAAAAGCTTCTAATAATTCTTTAACCCCAAAATTATTCAAAGCAGAACCAAAAAATACAGGTTGTAATTCTCCTTTTAAATATTCGTCTCTATTAAATTCAGGGTAAACCTCGCTAATTAATTCGATTTCTTCACGTAAAGTATCAGCCGCTTTTTTACCAACAGCTTTGTCTAGTTCAGGATTTGATAAATCATCAAATTGAACACCTTCTGAAATTGTGGTTTTGTTATCGCCAGAAAAAAGATTTAATTTCTTTTCCCAAATATTATAAATTCCTTTAAAATCGTACCCCATTCCAATTGGGAAACTCATAGGGGTAACTCGCAAACCTAATTTTTGCTCAACTTCATCTAACAAATCAAAAGCATCTTTACCTTCTCTATCCAATTTATTGATAAAAACCAACATTGGTATGCTTCTCATTCTACAAACTTCAACTAATTTTTCGGTTTGTGGTTCTACACCTTTTGCAACATCAATTACAACAATAACACTATCTACAGCAGTTAAAGTTCTAAAAGTATCTTCAGCAAAATCCTTGTGACCAGGAGTATCTAAAATGTTTATTTTTTTATCTTTATAAATAAAAGCTAACACAGAAGTTGCTACAGAAATTCCTCTTTGACGTTCAATTTCCATAAAATCGGAAGTTGCGCCTTTTTTAATTTTATTATTTTTTACAGCACCTGCTTCTTGAATGGCGCCACCAAATAATAATAATTTTTCAGTAAGTGTAGTTTTACCTGCATCTGGATGCGAAATGATTCCAAATGTTCTTCTACGTGCTATTTCTTTTAAAAAACTCATCTACAAAATTTGAGGTGCAAAGATAGGTTTTATTCTATAATTTTTGCGTTGAATTCCGTTTGAAAATAAGAGGTGTTTTTTGCTGTTTTTTGATGCACATAAAGATTATAATTGATCTTTTGATGGATGCAACAAATTCGCGAATTAAAAATAAACATCAACCAAGCTAAAGATTTTTATTTGGATAAATACCTGAAACACAAAGTGGCTATTTAATCCAAAATTTCAACAGTGATTGGAATTTCATCCATAGGCCAATCATCTTCGCCAACTTGTACTTTAGATATTTTAGTCATGGTATTAAAACCTTCAAAAACTTCTCCAAAAACCGTATGTTGATTATCTAAATGAGGAGCTCCTTTTTTATTTTGAACCACATAAAATTCAAAAGGATTCGATAATTTATTTGGATTATTATCCCATTCTCTTGCAGCTGCTAAAGAACCATATTTATGAATTCTATGTTTTTTAAATTCGGGTTTTATTAAGTAATTTCCGTGTTTTGTTCTTTGTTCTACAGTTAAATAATTATCGGAATTACCTCCTTGAATTACAAAGTTTTTGGCAACTCTATAAATAACAGTTGTATTAAAATATTCATTTTTTGTAAGATAAATAAAGCTAGCTCTGTGAGCAGGAACATCTTCAAACAACCGAATTTTTATGTTGCCAAATTTAGTTTTGATAATAACCTTGGTTTCTGGATTTTCTTTACCATAAGCTAATAAAAAATCTTCGGTATTTGAACTGTTTATGGTATTCCATTTTTTTTCTTCGTCAATTGTTATGGTATCTTTTTCAATGATTTTTTCACTCTTTAGAACTTCCTTTTTTAAAACCTCTTTTTTCTTTGGAGCATCACATTGATAAAAAAACACACACAGAACAACAAAAGACAATCGAAATAAAAACTTCACTTTTAAATATTTTTTATGAAACTCAAAGATAAATCATCAACATAAAAGAATAGATAAATCTAATGACTTTATAATAACTTTAAGTTTTTATTGCTGTTTGATTCCTTTATATTTGCAATCATGGAGGAATTAGTTGTTTTAGTTGATGAAAAAAATAACCAAATAGGTTTAATGCCTAAAATGGAAGCACATGAAAAAGCTGTTTTACACAGAGCATTTTCAGTTTTTGTTTTTAATAATAAAGGAGAATTAATGTTGCAACAAAGAGCAGCATCTAAATATCATTCGCCTTTATTATGGACAAATACGTGTTGTTCTCACCAAAGAGAAGGAGAGAGTAATGTGGAAGCAGGTAGAAGACGTTTGCAAGAAGAAATGGGTTTTACAACAGATTTAAAAGAGGTTTTTTCTTTTATTTATAAAGCTCCTTTTGATAATGGCTTAACTGAACACGAATTAGATTTTGTGTTAATTGGCTCTTTTGAAGACAAACCAAATATTAACAAAGAGGAAGTAGAATTTTATAAATGGATGCCTTTGAAAGATGTGAAAAAGGATATTGAAAATAATCCTGAGATTTACACTGAATGGTTTAAAATAATTTTTGATAAATCTTTTGATAAACTAACAAATGCCTAAAGTTACAGTTCATAGAAAAGCACATTTTAATGCAGCTCATAGGTTGTATAGAAAAGATTGGTCTGAAGAAAAAAACCTTGAAGTTTTTAGCAAATGTAGCAACCCTAATTTTCATGGACATAATTACGAATTGATTGTTTCTTTAACAGGAGAAATTGACAAAGAAACAGGTTATGTATATGACTTAGGAATTTTAAGTTCTTTAATTAAAGCTGAAATAGAAAACAGTTTTGATCATAAAAATTTAAATGTTGAAGTTGAAGAGTTTAAAAATTTAAATCCTACAGCAGAAAATATAGCCGTTGTTATTTATGATAAATTAAGACCTCATATTCCAACTCATTTAGATTTAAAAATTACACTTTACGAAACTCCTAGAAACTTTGTAAGTTACGCAGGAGAATAGTAATTTTTAGTTGAAAATTATTTATCAGGAATAAAAAACAGCTTAATTTTTTCTGTAAGAGTAGTAGCTAACAGACTTCTCTAAAAAACTAAAAGTGTGATAACTAAAGCCATCTAAATTTAAGTTTTTCTTAAAGTTTATGCTATGTTCATTCATTTCATCAAAAAATAAGCTTTCACTTTTTTCTAAATCATTAAATTTAAAAAAATAACCCATTTTATCCATTCTTGTAGAAAACACAATGGATGTTTTTATAGTACTATTGTTGTTTAATACATGTTCTAAATTTTTCTTAGCGTATTTAAAACTTGTTTCTGGGTTTCTACCAAAAGCCTGTACAATTAATCTATCTGAATATTTAGCAATCAATTCAATTTCTTTTTGAGAATAGTAACCAACATACGCATCAATTTTTATAGAATGAGTATTATTTTTTATTAGTTTTTTTAGTTCTTTTAAATTTTCAATAAAGAAATTAAAAGAACCTTCTCTATTACAAGGTTTTGAGTTTGCTTTTAAATAATTTTCACAATAATACCCATTTTCTCCAGATGCTTTTTTAGACCAATATTCATATTCTAAATTATAAATATCAAACTTTTCATCAGGTTTGTTTCTAGAGTTGTTATAAAGATGTATGGTATTGGTGAAAAAAGAAGCACATTCACCAGAAGCACCAATATATTTAATGTTAAACTCAGTTTTGGCTTTTAAAATAAATTCAGCTAAAACATTATTTTTTCTTGGATCAGATAAAGACCAAATTTTATCAACTTTATTTAAATCATATAAAATTAAAGTTTTAAAATCGTTTCTCATTGCAAAAAGCAGTAATTTGTCTTCCTTATTAGGACTACCAATAATGTTGCTAAAATTATCTACATATAAAGTTCTATCATTACTAAAAATGTTGGTCACCAAACATAAAAAGAATGCGAAAAGAATGTTTTTTCTCAATTTTAAATAGGATTTCTTAAAAATATTTAAGGATAATTAAAATGTAATTATTTATGAATAAAATATACTTTTCATGCTAAAAAAAATATAATTATCAAATTGAGGGGACAGGCAATAAAAATAGTAAAACTTTTAGAGTTTTGGCTTGTTTCAAAATTTAATTTTAATAAAGTTCAAATATATATATAAATAAAATAGTTACCCCATTTTACCATCTCCATCTATATCTTTCCCTAAATGCTTTTCTAAAGCAACTAATGTTTTATCCAAAACCGATTTAGTTTGCGTAAGTTCTCTTTCTAAAAAAGTAATTCTTTGTTCTAAACTTTTTGCTGTATCACTTTGTTTTTGAATTTCGTTTTGTTGCATTAAATCCCAGAATAAACCCATTTATTTTATGTTTAAATTTAAATTATTGTTTCAAAGTATCAGTCGTTTATTCTTTTAATTTGTTACTAGAAAGTTCGTTTAATACCAAAAAAAAAGTTCAAGATATGTCTTGAACTTTTTTATATAAAATATTTTTGAGTATTTTTTTACAGGGGTTTTCTACCAGTAATTAAATTATATAAAATACTAATAATTGCGATTACTAATAAAATATGAATTAAATTTCCAGTTGCCATTCCAGCTATCACTCCTAAAAAGCCTAGCAACCAAACAACGATACAAATAACTGCTACTAACCATAATATACTTCTCATAATTTTTGTTTTTTAGTTCGATGTAAAACTACAGAGATTGTTAAACTTCAATTAACGCTATCCATTTAAATATTATCTTTGATGCATAAATATTAAAAATTATGAAAGTAATTGCAATGATTCCTGCAAGATATAGTGCCTCTCGTTTTCCAGGTAAGTTGATGAAAGATTTGGGTGGTAAACCAGTAATTGTAAGAACCTATGAAGCAACTTTAAAAACCAATTTATTTGATGATGTTTATGTAGTTACAGATTCTGATATTATTTTCGAAACCATTAAAAAAGCGAATGGCAATGTAATAATGAGCATAAAAGAGCACGAATGTGGTTCTGATAGAATTGCAGAAGCCGTGCAAAATATTGATGCAGATATTGTAATAAATGTTCAAGGAGATGAGCCTTTTATAGATACAGTTTCTTTAACAAAATTAGTAGCTGTTTTTAAAGCTGATGAAAAAAAAGAAATTGATTTAGCTTCTTTAAAAGTTCAAATTACGAACAAAGAAGATATAGAGAATCCTAATAATGTAAAGGTAATTACAGATGTAAATAATTTAGCAATTTACTTTTCTAGAAGCGTAATTCCTTATCATAGAGACAAAGAAATTGCTGTAAAATACTATAAACATAAAGGAGTTTATGCCTTTAGAAAACAAGCATTGTTAGATTTTTATAAAACGCCAATAACACCTTTAGAAGCTGCTGAAAAAATTGAAGCAATTCGTTACCAAGAAATTGGTAAGAAAATAAAAATGGTAGAAACAGATGTAGAAGCTGTTGGTATTGATACTCCAGAAGATTTACAAAAAGCGATTGAATATTTAAAAAATGTATAAAAATATAAAAGTTATTGCTTTTGATGCTGATGATACTTTATGGGTAAACGAAACTTATTTTAGAGAAGCTGAAGAAGAATTTGCAGAACTACTTTCAAAATACGAAACCAAAAATAAAATTGATCAAGAACTTTTTAAAACCGAAATCAGAAATTTAAGTCAATATGGTTATGGAGTTAAAGGTTTTATATTGTCGATGATTGAATGCGCTTTAGAAATTTCCAATAATCAAGTTCAACAAAAAACAATAGAAGCTATTTTAAATATTGGTAAAAATATGCTTGAAAAACCGATAGAATTATTGGTTGGAATTGAAGATGTTTTAAAAAACTTACAAGGTAGATACAAATTAATTGTAGCCACAAAAGGAGATTTGTTAGATCAAGAACGCAAATTAGAAAAATCGAACTTGCTCAAATATTTTCATCATATAGAGGTGATGAGTGATAAAAAAGAGAAAGATTACATTAAATTAATAGAACATTTAGACATTAAGCCATCACAATTTTTAATGATTGGCAACTCTTTAAAGTCAGATGTTTTACCATTGATAAAAATAGGAGCAGCTGCAATTCATGTTCCTTTTCATACAACTTGGGTGCATGAAGAAGTTTCTGAACAACAGTCTGCAAGAGTAACTTATAAAACAGTTTCAAATATAAAAGATGTTATAGCGCTCTTTTAAATAAATAACCTAACTTTGCAGCAATTAAAGAATAAGAAATTATGGCAAATATTAAGAATTTAAAAAAAGATATTAATTACGTTTTAGGTGATGTTATTGAATATACTTTAGATGTATCATCATTAAAAAATGAACAAAAAAAAGGAGACCAAATTGTGGATGAAGCTATTGAAACTTTCGATGGTTTAATTGCAAAAGTAAACGCAAAAAACGTTGAAAACAAAAAGGCTCACTACAAAGCAATTAATCAAGAGTTAGAAACAAAAGCAAAAGCTTTGGTTGAAAAAGTAAATACTTTATAAATTTAACAATTTGTAAACAAAAATTTAAGACCAACATTAATTTTAATGTTGGTTTTTTTATTATATTTGGTAAAGTAATAAAATACAGGAAATTACGTTTAGTTAGTAACATTAAATTTTTTAAAAAATGGCTAGAGCAATGTTTGAGTACACCAAGATAATTTTGAAAAAAGTAAGTTTTAATTCAGAATTGTTTTGTAGAGAATTAGAGAAATCTTTACAAAGATTATTGCCTTTTGAAATTCAAGAATTAACAATTTGGCTAAAACAATTTACAGCAAACAAACCAGAATTATTTGTCTGTTTAAATTTGATAAATAAGTAGGATTTATATAAAAAAAAAGGAGCTAAAATAGCTCCTTTTTTTTATGACTTTAATCTTTAGAATCTGGTCGTTTCTTTCGATATTTTTTCATTAATTTTCTAGCAAATTCCATTTCTGAAATTTGTAATTTTATGATCTTTTTTGCAGATAAAACCCCTTCCATTTTGTTTATGAAATTTTTTTGAGATTCATATAATTGCTTGTCTGTAAGCAATTTTAAAGCAATTAATTTTTTAGCATCAGCTTCATTTAAATTGTCAATTTCTTCAATGCTTTTAATTGATTCTCTTAACGAAGATTTGTAATTAATTCGTAGATTATATTGTTCTTTATCATACAAATTATAAATAGGCCAAAACTTTTGAGCTTCTTCAGTCGTTAAACTTAACTGTTCTGTGATGTAAGAAATTTTTAAAGCTTTTATTTTATCTCTGCTTTCGTTATTTGTTTGCGCTGTTGCAGAAATTACGCAAAGAAGGCAAATACTTATAAAAATGATTATTTTTTTCATGATCTATATTTTAATTCAATTCATTTAATAAGGATGGATCGTCTATTGAGTTTATGTAATCTTCAATACTTTCATCTTTAAGTTCGTTAAATAAAAACTCATTCTCTTCTAATATTTCATCTTCATAAATTGTGGTAATATCAGTAGAATGAAATGTATTAGTATCTAACCAATATTCAATATCATTATTAGAAAGTGAATCTAACGTAAGTTCATCACTAGTATTAAAAACAAAAGAATTTAAACCAATAAACAATATAATAGAAGCTGCTGCTGCAATCGGAATCAATTTAAAAACACGTTCTTTAAAAGAAATAACTTTTGTTTCTTTTTCTTCGGATGAAATTCTTCCTAAAATGTTGTTTTCTAAATCATCAAAATAATTCTCGGGAACTTTAAACGCACTTTTTTTACTGAAACTTTCTTCAGCTATTTTTGCTTGAATGCTATCTTGCAAATTATCAAAATAATTAGTTGGAGCAGAAAAACCAGTTTTTTTGCCAACTTTATTGTTGATGTATTGGACGCTATTTTTTAATTCGTTTTCCATTATTGTTTAGACCTTTAAAATGTAAAAAGGTTTAATCTGTTTTTGTTTTTATGTATTTTTCAATTTTCTTAACTGCATGAAAATAAGAGGCTTTTAGTGCACCAACAGAGGTTTCTAAAATTTCTGATATTTGGTCATATTTTAATTCCTCAAAATATTTCATGTTAAAAACAAGCTGTTGTTTTTCTGGTAAAGTAGCAATTGCTTTTTGTAAAATAAGTTGAATTTCATCACCAGAAAAATGCATATCACTTTCTAAAGTACTTGCTAATTGTTCATGATAATCAGCAATATCTACATTTCTTTCTTTGGCTCTTTTATTAATAAAGGTAATAGATTCGTTTGTGGCGATTCTATACATCCAAGAATACAATTTACTTTCTCCGTTAAATTTTTCGATATTTCTAAAAATTTTTACGAAAGTATTTTGCAAAACATCATCTGCATCATCATGTACAAGTACAATTTTACGAATATGCCAATATAAACGCTCTTTATATTGCGTCATTAAAACACCAAAAGCTTTGTCTCTGGTTTTACTATTTTGTAGTTGTTGTACTAATGTAATTTCGTCTATCAAAAAACATTTTTTTTATTAGACAGAAAGGTAAGGAAAAGGTTTAATTAAAAAGTTAATTTTTACCTCTAGTTCTAGAGTAGCCAAATAAACGTTTTTGTTTAATGGTTTCTGCAATTCCTTCTGGCAACATTTCTTCCCAGCCTTTTTCGCCATTCATAATCATTTTTAATACGGTTCTAGAAAAAATATCTAAACTACCTTTATCAAAATCTTTTATGTCTACAAGTCTACCATTATTTTTAAAGAATTTATACAATTCTTTAGTTCTTGGGTGTACTTTTAAGTTGGTGCTATTTATATATTCATCAGATTCTTGATCATGATAAGGATACATATATACTTTTAAATCTCTATGGAATAGTTTACCAAATGCTTCTAAAATACCACCACTTAAATCTCTGTAGTATTTTTCATCAAAAATTTGAATTAAGTTGTAAACGCCCATGGCTAAAGCCATTCTTTCTTTGGTAAATTCACTAAAATATTCTACCAATTTAAAATATTGCTGAAAGCTGGTAATCATTACATTTTGTCCTAATGAACAAAGTAATTCTGCTCTATCTAAAAAATCTCTTTCGTTAATTTTACCTTCTGCAGATAAATTACTTAATGTAATTTCAAAAATAACTTGCGTTTTATCTTCTTTAACTTTTGCTTCATTTAAAAACATTTTTTTGGATTGTTCAAACATATCCATATTCACTTTTGTAACAGGTCTAAAACTACCACGTAAAGCTAAAATGTTCTTTTTATATAAAACTTGTGCAGGCAATAAGTTGTTTCCATCTGGACCAAACATAACTGCATTTGTCATGCCATTTTTAAGAAGTTGTAAACTCATTAATCTGTTATCAACATACATAAAACGTGGGCCAGAGAAATTAATCATATCAATTTCTAACTGATGATTTCCTAAATTATCATAAAAAGATTTTACCAAATCTTTAGGATTATCATTTAAATAAAAAGCACCATAAATTAAGTTTACACCTAAAATACCCAAGGTTTCTTGTTGTAAACGAGCATCTGTTTCTTTAAAACGTAAGTGTAAAACAATTTCATTATATCCTTCTAAAGGATCTAACTGAAAACGGATTCCAACCCAACCATGACCTTTAAATTTTCTTGCAAAATCTATGGTAGTTACTGTATTTGCGTAACTAAAAAATAATTTATCAGGATGTTTTTGTCTGCTTAACCTGTCTTCAATTAAATCAATTTCATGACGTAACATGGTTTGTAAACGAGGCTGAGTAACATAACGTTTGTCTTCTTCCATTCCATAAATAGCGTCAGAAAAATCTTTATCATAAGCACTCATTGCCTTTGCAATTGTACCAGATGCAGCTCCAGATCTAAAAAAATTACGAGCCGTTTCTTGACCTGCTCCAATTTCTGCAAAAGTTCCGTAAATATCTGTATTTAAATTTATTCTTAATGCTTTACTTTTAGTAGTTGGTACACTACTAATTTCTTGATCTCCTCTTAAAGAAATTGCCATGTATGGTTTTTTGTTTTCGTAAACAAATGTACTAAATAAGAACGCTACCAGTCAATTTTTATCTTATTTTTGTTGCAATGAATACTGATAAAAAACTGTTAACAATTACTTTTTTAGGCACAGGAACTTCACAAGGCATTCCTATGATTGCTAGTAATGATCCTGTTTGTTTATCAGAAGATTTAAAAGACAAACGTTTGCGATCTTCTGTTTTAATTTCTTGGGATGATGTAACGTACACCATAGATTGTGGTCCAGATTTTAGACAACAAATGTTACGTGAAAATGTACAACTTATAAATGGTGTTTTTTTTACACACGAACATTCAGATCATACAGCAGGTATAGATGATTTAAGACCTTATTGTTATAAAATAGGAGAGATGCCTATTTATTTAAATCAGAGAACTTTACATAGTTTAGAGCAACGTTTTCAGTATATTTTTTCAATAGAAAATAGGTATCCAGGAGCACCAAGTGTTTGCGCAAATATTGTAGATAAAACCACTTTTTCTGTGGATGATTTAGAGGTAACTCCTATAGAAGTGATGCATGGAAATTTACCAGTTACAGGCTATAGGTTTCAAGATTTTGCCTATTTAACAGATGTAAAAAGTATTAAGAAGTCGCAAATAGAAAAGTTGAAAAACTTAGATGTTTTAGTGGTTAATGCATTGAGAATTGAAGAGCATCCAACTCACTTTAATTTACAAGAAGCTTTAGATTTTGTAGCTGAACTTGCACCTAAAAAAACATACTTTACACACATAAGTCATAAATTAGGTTTCCATGAAGAAGTTTCTAAAACATTACCTGAAAATGTTTTTTTAGCTTTTGATGGTTTAAAAATTACTTTATAGGTTTTTATAATTTGATATTTAGTGTATATTTGTCTACAAAGCTATTATTTACAGCTATTTAGTGGAAGCTTAAAAGTAGTAATAGTACTACCAATCTAACAAAAATAAAATGACAAAAAATTCCGAAGAAACTGATAAACCAGCTTCTAACCAGCAAGTTGATTCTAGAATTGCAGCAGTAAGAGACCTTATATTTGGAGAAAATATTCAAAAATATGATTCTGAAATTGCAGATGTTTACGACAAAATAAATATACTACAAGATAAAAATGCCAAGTCTTTATCTGATGCAGTTGCCAATATCGAAAATAAATTAGCAGATTTAGAAAGTTTGGTAGATCATAAATTTCAGGATATGGCAGATGATTTAGATAAAAAATTAGCGGATTTAGATGATGAAAAAGCTGATAGAAGAAAATTAGGAAAAGCTTTAGAGAAAATTGCACAGATGTTGCAAGAATAAATGGAAAACCAACCTGTAGATCATAAAAAAGAAAATCGATTTGAACTACTAAAAGAACTTTTATTAACAGAAGACAGGAAAGAATTTGAATCTTTAAGAAATGATTTTTTAAAGAAAGAAGATTTTAAAAATGAAGTTAAACCTGTTTTAGATGATAAAATTGATGATTTAAAAAATAATTTTCCTCTTTATTTTGGCGATCAAGTTACCCAATCAATAAAAGTTCAGATTAGAGAGTCTCAAGACGAAGTCGTAGAAGCTCTTTACCCAATTATGGGTAAATTGATTCAGAAATTTATTGTCGCAGAAATTACAAAACTTTCAGATACCATTAATAAAACCATTAACGATAAATTCTCTTTAACACATATTGTAAAAAGATTATTTAAAGGAAAAAAAACAGATGCAGAAGATGTTTTGCAGACTGTTTTTGCATCAACCATAGAAGAAGTTTTTGTGATTGAAGAAAACTCAGGTTTGTTAATTGGTAGTTATTCCAGAGGTAATATTGCAGATAAAGATATGATTTCTGGAATGTTAACCGCAATTAAATCTTTTGCAGAAGATGCTTTTTCTAAACAAGGTCAAGATTTAGAAGATATAAAATTTGAAACATTTCAATTATCGATGTATAATTTTAAATCGATCTACATTGCAACTGCAACTTCTGGCGTTATTACTTCCGAATTTAAAGAAGAGTTAGCAGATAATTTAAACTCACTAGCAGAGAAAATTTTACGAGATAGATCGTATTTAGCAGACGAAATAAGACTAAATTCCTTAATCGAAGAAATTTTAATTAAAGTACCAGCATAAAACTCGATATATAATGATTGCAAAAAAAGTACTTCTTGTTGGTAATTTTGGTGTTGGTAAAACATCCTTAATTAGGCAATTTGTTTTAAATGAGTTTTCTGAAGATTATATTAGCACAATTGGAGTTCGAGTAAGTACAAAAATCGTGAATTTAAACGATGAGCAAATTAAACTTTTAATTTGGGATGTTGCTGGTACAAAAGATGATGAAAAAGTGCCAAAAGCCTACTTTTTAGGAGCAAGTGCAGCTATGTATGTTTTTGATTTGAATAGAGAAGAAACGTACTTGAATTTAAAAAATCAATTGGAAACAGTTAAACAATTATCTGGTTTAAAAGATGTTTTAGTGGTTGGTAATAAGAAAGATTTGTTAACACCAAACGAAATAGAACAAGTAAAACAAATAATTGAAATTCCTGTAGATTTAATTACAAGTGCAAAAGAAAATCAAAATGTTGAAGACGCTTTTGCTATTCTTGCCAAACAATCTTTAAAATAAAACTTTTGACGCCAGCTAAAATTGAAAATGTTTTTTTAGAAGTAATTACAAACCAAGAAGGAATTATAAAAAAAATACTTGCTGGTAAATTTGCTATTGAAGAGTTTGTTCTTGAAACTTCAATTTTTGAAACCTGCCCATTTTTATTTGGTACTTTAGAGTTACTTCCAGAAAAAGAATCTTTTTTAATGGAGGGAATGATGATTGCTTCTAAAGAAAATGAATTTAATGTAGATTTAGAGTTGTTTAAAGGTGATGATGAATTAACAATCTTAATTCATAATAGAACCAGTGTTTATAAAATTGTGAAAGAGCTAAATCAAAATAGAAATGATTTATTTTTTATGAAAAGAGAGGTTTCAGAAAAAAATAAAGAATTGGCTATTTTAAGAAAAGCATCTGACAAAGCGAACGAAGAAAAATCTCGTTTTTTGGCAATTATGAGTCATGAAGTTCGGAATCCTTTAAACACAATTTTAGGATATACAAAAATGATTGCTGAAGAAGATTTAAGCGATAAAGTAAAAGAATATGTTGGTTATTTAGCTTTTTCTGGTAAAAATTTAAAAGTGATTGTAGATGATATTTTAGATTTATCTAGAATTGAAGCTGGTAAATTAGAATTGGCTCTTGAAGAAATAAATGTAAACCAAATTGTAAAAAGCAATTTTGTCAACTTTAAAAATCAGCATAGAAATGAGTTTGTTGCTTTAGAAATTTCTACTTCAGATCATATTCCAGCAATGTTAATTGGTGATGGAGTTAGAGTGAATCAGATTTTAGCGAATTTGATGAACAATGCACTTAAATTCACCAAAAAAGGCAAGGTTTCTATACAAACAGAAGTTATATCAGAAAACAAAAAAACTGCTGAAGTTAGATTCAAAATTACAGATACAGGCAGAGGAATGACTGAAGAACAAACTGTAAAGATTTTTGAAGAATATAGGCAAACTGAGTTGGATGATAATCGAGTTTTTGGTGGTGCAGGTTTGGGTTTATCCATCGTAAAACGTTTGGTAAGTGCTATGAATGGTTCCATTACTGTAGCAAGCGAATTGAATGTTGGTTCTACTTTTTCTGTGGAAATTCCGTTTAAAAAAGCCTTAAAAACTGTCCAAAAACCACTTGTAGAAAACGAAAAATCAACTTTACAAAGTTTAAAAGGAAAACGAATTTTATTGGCAGATGATGATTTGTTGAATCAGAAAATTACAGCACATATTTTAAATAAAGAAGAAGTTATAATAACCGTTGTAAAAAATGGTTTAGAGGCTTTAGAGATATTGAATACACAAGATTTTGATGTCGCTCTTTTAGATATCAATATGCCAGAAATTACTGGTGATATGTTAATTCAGCAAAAAGCTGCTTTTAAGAAGAATACTCAAATCCCTTTTTTAGCGTTAACAGGAAATGCCACTCAAGAACACAGGGAAAATTATTTAAAAATAGGTTTTACAGATGTTATCTCTAAACCTTATAGGTTTGATGAGTTGATTAGAATAATTGAAAGGTGTATTTAGGTGGTTTTGATGACGTGTTTGTTGCGTGTTTTAAACAATTAACTTATGAATATTTACCAACCAAGAAAGTCATTAAAAAATTTCGCAAGTAGGCAATAAGTTAGCAATGAAATATTATATTAATTTTTTAATTCTCTTTGTTTTCGTAAACTATTTTTTAAACCTATTCCACCACAAATCATAAGTATAATTAAAGACGCGCAGATACCGTAATTATTTATCCCATATTCTTCAAAATCAGTTTTTCCTATATATGATATTAGCATAATCATTGGTACAAAAATTAATAATATAGCAGCATTTTTCTGTGATTTTATTTTTTTACTTATTTCATTATTCATATTTTGTTTTTGAGTTTATATCTTTAAATTTTAGCACAATGTTTTTGTTTAAAGGAATTGCGATTTTATGCGTAAAGAATTTCCACCGGAAATTAAGAAGTTTGCAAAAAAAAACAACAATTTTTAAATTACGCTAAATATAGCAATTTTTATAAAAATATTTGGCAGTAGTTTTTATTTTTAAAGTTTTAAATATTTTTTAGTAAAAAATCAACAAGAATAACACCTTTTCTTAAAGTCGTTCCTCAATCCAGCTTTTAAAACTATAAAAATTTTGTGGAGCAACTCCATGACCAACATTGTATTCAGAATATACGTTTTGTAAACCTAAATTGTCTAAAAAAGGTTTGCTTTTTCTTGCCCAATCTACAGGTAAAACTTGGTCTACAGAACCATGAGAACAATAATAATCGGTTTTGATGTCTTTAGAGATAGTTTTAGGAATCATTTCAGTATTAATATAACCACTTAAAGCAATTACATGTTGCACCTTGTTTGGATACATAAAACTTAAAGAGTAGCTTAAAATGGCACCTTGGCTAAATCCTAATAAAAAAGTTTTATCAGCATTTGTGTTGTATTTTGCTTTTATTTCATCAATAAAAACGGCAATTTTATCCAAAGATTCTCTGGCTTGTTTTAGGTCAGAAAACTTACCTTTTACATCATCAAAATTAATTGCATACCAAGCATAGCCTCCATAACCCATTTCTTGAGGTGCTTGTGCACTTATAATAAGTAGTTCTTCTGGTAATTCTTCAGCAAAAGAAAATAGATCTTCTTTGTTGCTTCCATAACCATGTAATAAAATTAATAATGGCGGATTTTCAGAAACTTTCGTTGGTTGTCTAACAATGTATTCTAAACTCATAGTTGCATTTTTGTGATGTTCAATGTTGAAATATAATCAGATGATACATTCAAAATTGATGGTTTGATGAATCCCACTTTTCAGCAGGATTTTGAATTAAAAATGTAATGAAATTTGCTTTTTTTAAAATTTACACTAAATTCCTTGAAACCAATTTTGAAAGTATTCGCCAATATAAGGGACTAGTTTTTCTTCACCTTTAAAAGCGCCGAACAAAGAAATTATCCAGCAAATAAATAGTAAAACACCAACAATCCAACCTGCAGTTCCTCCTAAATATTCGTAAATTAAAACGCCATTTAAAAACTGCGCTAAATTTAACCCAATCATCTGTCTTATATAAAAGCTTGTAAACGTGTTCTTTTTGTTCAGGTTCATTATAAACGCGATTACTAAACCTACAATCCATAGGTGACTGATAATTGCAGCGACTTTACCTTCGCTAATAGTTTCTTCGTTATTTATGTTTATTCTTTCCATTTTATATTATTTTAAAATTAATTGATTGTTTGCAAAAACTCCGTAAACATTTCCTTTTAGTTTTTTGTTGATAAAAGGGCTGTTTTTAGAAGTCGATAAAATATGTTCTTTTGTAAAAGTTACGTCGCTATTTGGGTCAAATAAAGTTACATCAGCAATGTTTCCTTCTTTTATAGCGTGATTTTCAATTCCAAAAATTTCTTTTGGTTTTGTTGTGATGCAGTTGATAAAATCTTCTAAATCTAAAACCGAATTTATCGCGCCAAAAATAGTTTCTAAACCAATAATGCCATCTTTTGCTTCGCTAAATTCTACTTTTTTATGTTCAATATCAATAGGATTATGATCGGAAGTAATGATATCTATCACCCCAGATCTTACTCCTTTTTGTAGTGCTTTTAGGTCCTCTTTAGTTCTTAAGGGTGGATTCGTTTTAAAGTTACTATCAAAACCATGCAGCTCATTATCTGTTAAAACCAAATGATGTGCAGCAACACTACAAGTAACTTTCAGTCCTTTTTTCTTGGCGTCTTTAATCAATTCAACCGATTTTGCAGATGATATTGTTGGAATGTGCAATTTACCTCCTGTATATTCTAATAAAAATAAATCTCTGGCAATTTGAATGTGTTCAGCCAAAGCAGGAATTCCTTTCAAACCTAATTTAGTACTGTTAATACCTTCGTTTGCAATTCCTTCTCCAGCAATTTTGTTGTTTTTTGGAAAACTCAAGACCAAACCATCAAAATTTTGAGCGTACAAAAGAGCAACTTTCATTAAGTTGTCGTTTTCAATAGGTTTGTTATAATCGCCAAAAGCTACAGCTCCAGATTGCTGCATGTCATACAATTCAGCCATATCAATTCCTTCGCTATTTTTTGTCAAAGCAGCAATTGGGTGTAAATTTACAGCTGAATTTTGAGCTTTATTAATTAAAAACTCAACATCAGATTTAGAGTCAATAACAGGGTTTGTGTTCGAATTTACAGCAATTGCAGTAAAACCACTTTTTGCAGCAACTTGCAAGCCATTTTTAATGGTTTCTCGTTCTTCAAAACCAGGTTCACCTAAAGAAACACTGGTGTCAAACCATCCACAAGAAACGTGCAAATTATCAACGTTTACAACTGTATAGTTCTCTTTTTGCTGAATTGAATCTTCAATTTTTTCAATTTTCCCATCACTAATTAAAATATCTTTTTTCTGTTGATGATAAGGACTTAATGCATCTATAATTGTTGCATTTTTAAGAAGCGTACTCATACTCATGGTTTATAGAATTTTAAAATCAAAATTTCTAATAACAAAGATACAATTGCCAAGGCTAAAAACCATTTCCAAAGCCAATGAACTTCATTTTTATTATTTAGGTCGATGAAAAAATCTTCAATGGAAGAAGAAAAATTTATTTCTGAATTGATGTCTTTCAGAGTGTTAATGTCTAAAAACTGCAGCAAACTTTCTTCTTTAGGATTGTTGAAAGCGATGGTTTGTAGCGTATCTTTTTTTCTGATGATGTGATAAAAGCCAGCATCAGTAGGATTGTTTTTTGTGGTAATCGTTACTTTATTTTGATACGTTTGTTGTGGAGGAATAAATGATGAATTTGAATTTACAACCGATAAAATTTCATCTTTTTCAATTTCAGTTTCAACATCAATCACATTTTCAGTATCTAAATAATAGAATAATTTTGAGTGTTGAAAGCTTAATTTTCCAAAATTATAAAAAACAGGCACAATTAATGGCGAATTTAAGAAGTTACTATTTTCTTTGGATAAAGAACTCGAAATCCAAAAGATGTTGCCATTAGCATTATTTATTTGACTTATAAATCCTGTGTTGTTCTCAAAAGAGATAATTTTACTGCTATTTTTAGATTGAATAGGGTAGTGGCTTTTTACAATCGGATATTGAAAATTATTTACTTTTTTAGAAAATACATTTTTAAATAAAGGATGATTAAAGTTGATACTTGTAATTTTTAAAGTGTCAGAAATCTTCGATTGTATTTTTGCATTTGCAACAGAATTCAAAAATAAATTATACGATTGTACCTCTATTTTTGAATTTGGAATGATGACAATTGTGCCTCCTTTTTTTGAAAAATCTAAGAGACTTTTTGATAAACTTTCAGGGATGTTTTCTAACTCATTTAAGAGGACAATTTGTTGTTTTGGTATGCTATTATAATTTACATTTTGAGTCGTAGATTCTGTAAAATTAAATTCGTCTTTTGTGTAAATTTTAGATAAGAAATCAGCATTGTTTCCAATGCTTAAAACGTTCACTTTCTTGGTTGAATTTAAGCTGAAATAAAAAGTGTTGTCAAAAGAAAAAGTATCGCTAAAAGTAAGTGTAATTTTTCCTAAAAATTTTGGTTGATTTTGTATGGTGAATAAAATAGTTTTGGT
Organism: uncultured Polaribacter sp.; assembly: GCA_963977615.1. Taxonomy (GTDB): domain Bacteria; phylum Bacteroidota; class Bacteroidia; order Flavobacteriales; family Flavobacteriaceae; genus Polaribacter. The sequence continues at coordinate 75,452 of CAXBPL010000001.1, forward strand.
TGAGTTTTCATCAATAGAGAAGGACTGTTTGCTAATCAGTTTTTCATCGTTAAAAATAGCAATTGGAATGTTCTCTTTTGCTTCACCTTGGTTTTTTATAAGAATATTTACGGTTAGGTTTTCGGTATTTGTGTTGTTGATAAAAACACTGTCAATAGAAATATTGTTTTTCTTGGTAGCTTCTAGTTTTATACCCGAAAAAACAGGTGTTACATTTGTAAACTCACTATTGTAAGTGTTCTGAAAATCAGATATTAAAATGTTTTTATGTAAAGTGTTTGTTTTAGTTTTGTTGATGTTGTTTATTTTCAATAAAACAGTACTTAAATCTACTTTTTGAGCCGTGTTTTTTATATTTAAAAGGGCTTTTTTAAGTTCTTCAAAAGTAATGTCCGAAGAAAAATTAGTATTCGTTTGTAAAGAATACAAATCTTTTTCAGAAGCATTCTCTATAATTTCTTGCGCTGCAATTTGGAGTAAATTTCCTTTTTCTCCAGTTGCATTTGTGCTTAAAGAATTGTCTAAATAAATAAAAGTATGTTGTTTTGTGTCTGTGTTTTTATCGCTAAAATAAGGTTGAGAAAATGCAAAAAGTATCGCTGTAAATAATAGCATTCTAGTGGCTAGAATTAACCATTTTTTTATACGTGAACTCTTACGAGTTTGCTGCACTAATTTCTTTAAAAAAGCAACATTGGTAAAGGGCACTTTTACAAATTTTTGCAACTGAAAAAGATGTATAATTATAGGGATAATTAACAGTGCTAAAAAGTATAAAACTTCAGGATTTTTAAATTGCATTTAGTTGTTGAATTAGTATTTAGCAGCGCCAATATTTTCTGAACTTTTTTTGATAAAAATTCGTAAATCTTCGTTCGATTTTTCCAAATCTTCTTTTCGTAAATACATCATATGTCCACTTCTATATCCTTTAAAAAACATCCTGTTTTTCATTTTTCCACTTGGATCAATTTTACCCATTGTGTATTTTGCAACACCATAAGTTGTGGCTCCATCATAATAACCAGATTGTACCAAAACTTGTAAATATGGGTTTTGAGCCATTGCTTTTCGAAGGCTTTCTCTAGCGTCTTCATTTTCAAAATTCCATTTTCCAACAGGACCAAACATATTGTATTTTACATCTGTTTTAAAGTTCAAAATATGTTGAGTATAATAATTCATGGCTGGTGTAAAAGAATGCAACCAAGAGGTTAATTCTGGGCTATAATCTGGGCTTGTACCAATCTCTTCTCTATCAATTCCTAAATATCTGCTGTCTAAACGTCCAATGGTTTGTCCGTTTTTATCACGTAAAAGCTCTTTCCAGAAAAAACTTGGTTTCATTTCTAAGTTTTGTTGTAATAAAACGCTCTTTTTAATTCCTGTTAAACGAGCCATTTTTTCAGCAACCTTATTTCTTTCTTCTTCAGAGATGTTGCCACCTTTGGAAATTGCAGGTAATAATTCGTTGTAAGAAAAAAGCTCTGCTTCAGGTAAAATTTCCTCTAAATCTTTTTGTTGTAAATCTGCAGGCAACATTTTATGGTACCAAGCAGTTGCAGTAAAATAAGGTAAATTCATAGCAATATCTTCAGAACCACCAGTTCTAATTACTTTATAATCTGCAGGCGAAACCATAATTACACCATTCAAATACATCCATTGTCTGCTTTGCAATTCGTTTGCTAATTGCATCACTCTTGTGCCTCCATAACTTTCTCCAATAATATATTTTGGTGATAACCAACGATTATTTCTGGTCATAAAAGTCGTTAACCAATCTGCTAAATATTTAGCATCTGCATTTACGCCAAAGAAATATTTGTTATTAATCTTTTCGCTTTTTTCTAAAACTGGTCTTGAGTAGCCTGTATTTACTGGATTTATAAAAACAATATCTGCAACATCTAACACAGAATAAGGATTGTCTTGAATTCCATAAGGCTGAATTGGATTTCCTTCCTCATCAATCTTTAAAATTTTTGGACCTGTATACGCAATGTGCATCCAAACAGAAGCAGAACCTGGGCCACCATTAAAAGACATGATTAAGGGTCTTTTAGAGCTATCTTTTACATCTGTTCTTGAATAATACGTATAATTTAAAGTCGCCACAATTTTTCCATTGCTATTCCAAACAGGTTGCATTCCAGTTGTTGCTTTGTAAGGAACGTTTTTACCTTTAATAATCACAGAATTTGTAGTAACTACAGTTGTGTCTAAAGGAATTCTAGGATCTTGAGCAGTAATAACTTGATAGCTTAAAAAAGCAAGTGCAAAAAGAATTTTTTTCATGATGTCTGAATTAAAAGACTAAATTATCACAAATAAAATTAAAATTGATACGTTGTTAATTTCTAATTAAAACTTTTCAAAAACTCCCAATCCAAAAAGAGCAAAATCGTATTTTACAGGATCGTGTTTGTCAAGATTTCTTAAACTTTTGTCCAATTCAGCTAATGCTTTCCAGTCGTTTTGTTTTCTTGTAAGTATTTTTAATTTGCGAGCAACGTTGCCAGAATGAACATCTAAAGGACAAGATAAAAATGCAGGATTGTGTGTTTGCCAAATCCCAAAATCTACGCCAGCTTTATCATTTCTAACCATCCATCGTAAAAACATATTAATACGTTTTGCAGCCGAGTTTTTTAAAGGATCAGAAACGTGTTTTTGTGTTCTTTGTTGATGATCAACTTCAAAAAATAATTTTTTAAAGTTGTGAATAGCAGTTTGGTAGTTTTTTGTATCATCTTTAATTAGTAACGCATTTTCTAAACCTTGATGATTTTTGTAAATATGTTGTAGCGATTTTATAAACTGTTTAAAATCGACTGAATTGAAGGTTCTGTGCACAAAACTATCAAAAGAATCTAAATCCTTTTCTTGATGATTGATGATGAAATCGTGAGGAGAATTATCCAACAATTCCATCATTTTATAAGAATTTTTAATAATCATAGTTCTGTTTCCCCAAGAAATAGTGGCAGCTAAAAAAGCGGCAATTTCTATATCTTCTTTTTTCGAAAATAAATGCGGAATTTGAATAGGATCAGATTCAATGAATTTTGGATTGTTATATAAAACAACTTTCTCGTCTAAAAATTCTTTGAGTTCGGCTTTTTTCATCTTAAGATTCAGGAATAAAAGCTAGTAAAAGAAAAAAGCAATTATAAGAACCATGTAATAAAATAGACCATTGCAAACCAAAACGAACTCTAATATATCCAAAATAACCACCTACTAATAACTGTGGTAATACTAAAATTGGCGATAATAAAAGTACACTTGTGGTAAAATCAAAATTGGTAATATGTACAAAACCAAAAAGGAGCGTAAGTACATAAAAACCTATTTTAAAAGATTTTGGTGATTTAAAAGATGTAATTGGACCTCTGAAAATTACTTCTTCAATAGCAGGCACAATAATAGCACCAGTAAGAATAATCAAAAATTTGCTCATGCCAGCAAACATTTCTTCAACTTTATGATTATCCATGTTTATCCAATTCATTTCTTCGAAAAGTGCAAAAATTGGAGTGATAATAATCCCAGTTAAAATGCTGATAATAAGAATATGAAAAAAGATCTTAAAACGATATTTTAAGTCTTTATTGTCGTCTTTTTCTAATATTGGATTTTTAAGATAGTTGATAAGGTTTAGAAATGTTTCTTTCATTTTTATGTTTACCAATAAGTAGTAAAAAAAAGGTTATTGTTACAATATTTAGATAATTTTCCCATCTTTCATGGTTAATTTTCTATCAGCCATATTTGCAAGTGTTTCATTATGAGTTACTAAAACAAAGGTTTGGCCAAATTGATCACGTAATTTAAAAAATAATTCGTGTAAGTTTTTGGCAGATTCGCTATCTAAATTTCCACTTGGTTCATCAGCTAAAATAACTGAAGGATTGTTGATTAAAGCTCTTGCAACTGCAACTCTTTGTTGTTCACCTCCAGAAAGTTCGTTTGGTTTGTGGTGAATTCTGTGAGATAATCCTAAAAATTCTAGTAATTCTTTAGCTCTTTTTTCAGCTTCTTTTTTAGATTTTTTTCCAATAAAAGCAGGAATACACACATTTTCTAAGGCAGAAAATTCTGGTAATAATTGATGGAATTGAAATATAAACCCAATATGATTGTTTCTAAATTCGGAAAGTTGCTTGTCAGAAAGATTTTTTAATGAAATATCGTTGATTGATAACTCAAAATCTTCCTCTTTAATAGGTTTATCTAAAGTGCCTAAAATTTGCAATAAAGTTGTTTTTCCTGCTCCAGAAGGACCAACAATAGCAACGATTTCACCTTTTTTTATTTCTAAATCTAATCCTTTTAAAACTTCAACATCACCATAATATTTATGGATATTTTTTGTTACAATCATAGTTTTTATATCGATGTACGAATGTATAAAAAAACGGATATACTTTTTTAAGTAGATCCGTTTTTCTTGAAAGTTGCGTAGTTTTTTGTTAAAAAATGTTTTTCAATTTATTATAATCAATAAAATATACAAATCTTACAGAAACTGTGTGCCTTTGAGATTGCTCGAATAAATTATTTAAATTCTCGAAAAAATCTAACCTTGAATCTGAGTCCGAATTAAAAATTGAATTTCTATAAAATGCAATTAACTGACTTCCTGGAGCAAATTGCCAGATATAGTTTAAATCTAAATTCCAGCTGTTAAAGTTCACGTCATTACCTACATAATCGGAATTTGGATACAATTTTCCATCAGAAAATAAATTAGCATAAGAATTGTATTTTACTGAACCCCAATAATGCCTAAAACTGATTGATAACGAAGAGTTTGTACTAAAACTATATTTACCAGAAATAGTATTTGTGTAACTTTTTCGGTCTCTAAAACCAAAAATAATGTTGTCAGCAGTTTCATCTACATATCCTTGATCGTCTAAAGTTTTGTTATAATTTAAACTATATCTTAATGAAAATTGGTTGTTAAAACGATATCTTGGAGCTACACTAAATCCATAACTTACTTTTGGATTGTCTGTAAAGCTTGTGTTGTAAGCATTTGCGCTTACTTCTAATTTTTTTTGTGAATTTGTTTCAAACCATACATTCACATTTATATTTTCTGGTTGCAAAAAAAACTGACCACTTGTAGTACCTTGTCTTGGCTCAAAAAAATCTTTATTTTCACTTCCGTAATTTAAATTACCACCAAAAGAAAAACGTCCTCTGGTTTGTGCATTTCCTCCAATTCCAGCATTATAACCTGTGTAAACTCCAGAAAAATGCTGATAATTTAAATTATGATATGAATTTATTGAAATATTATTGAAGTTTTTAGTGGGTTGCACAGTGTTCCAACCTAAATTTCCATAAATAGTTTGTTGATCATTTGAAAATAAAATCCCTAAATCGTTTGGATTAAAGTCTTTGTTTTCAAAATTATACCCTAATTCCCAGAACCAGTTTTCAAAGTCATACCCAAAGCTATTATCAAAAGTATAACCAGTATTTGGTTCATTTACATCATCAGAAATATTACTCATTCTAAAAGAACCATCTGCATTGTATTTGCTGTCTTTAGTTTCTATATGCCAATCTAAAGCAGTCACGTTTGCATCTCTAAAACGTCCATCTCTGGTAACATTTGTGTTGATTAATGAAACACTTGAATTTTGATTGAATTGTTGGTCTAATACTAAAATATTAAAGTTTGTAAAAGGATCTATAACTTCTTTTCTCGTGTTTATTTCCTCAGTAATTGTACCATTATTATTTGTTGATGTTCTTGTTTGTATGGTTGCTTCTGTTTTTTGAGTTATGGCATTAAAAAAGCCAATTCCAAGTCCGTTTTTTGTTCTTCCTGATATTTTAACAGCATTTATCATGGTTACTTTTCCAGGATAATCAATAATTTCTTCGTTTATTTTTTGATTATTTGTCCCAAAATTATCTTGATTTATTAAGGTTGATGAAACATCAAATTGATCAATTGGTGAGGCTCCAATTCTTCTTGAATAAAATAAATTGGCAGTGTTAAAAAGCTCTGTGCCTTCTGTGAAAAATTGTCTTTGTTCTGTAAATTGTTGCTCAAAAGGGCCTAGATTTAAAACAACATCATCAAAACCAACTTGACTAAAATCAGGAATAAGAGTGGCATCCAACGTAAAATTTTCTGTTAAACCATATTTAATGTCCATTCCAACACTCCAATCAAATTCGGTATTTCCTTCAAAAGAATTCGTGGTTGCAGAAGCGTAAGGATATAAATTTAATCTTGTAGAAGGTTTTATATTCCTAAAATCTTCAATTAATCCATCATATTGTGTCCATCTTCCAACAGTGTTATCTACATGCGTCCAAGTATGTTGTTCATTCAGTTTTTCTAATCTTCTATGAAAATTAAATCCCCAAGATTGTACTGGTCTATTTGCAAAACGTAAAGCTCTGTAAGGTATCTCTATTTCTACATTCCAACCTTTGTCAGTAATTTTTGTAGCAGCATCCCAAACAGCACTCCAATTTAAATCTTCATTTCCATTAGATACTTTTGCATCTGCTTGGTTTCCTGTAACTTGAACAATAAATTCAAAAGGATTTTGACCATCATCATTTGGATTGATGGTTACTAAGAAAAAATCAGCAATTGAAAAGTTATCTCTTACAGCAAATTCACTTGGAATATTTTCAGGATCAGGATCGTTCATTTGCGCTGAAATGTAAACAGCATCATCATCATAAACTACTTTTACTGTGGTCTGATACTCAGGATTTACTAATTTACCATTTTCAGGTCTAAAAATAACAAAATCTGTTGCTATTTCAGCATTTTCCCAAGCTTCATCATTTAAAACGCCATCAATTTTTGGAGCATTCCCAACTCTTGTAGTCTTAATTGTTTTTCTGTTTTTTTGATTTTGGGCATCAATTTGATGAAAGCATAAAAATGCTATCAATAGTAATAAGATTTTTCGGAACATGTAGTTTTGGTTGATTGTTTTTAAACAAAATATTTAAAATATTCTTTTAATTCAATATTTTAAATGCACTGTTTATTATTACAAAGACGCATTATATTTTAGAATGTTACAGTTTTCAATTGTTAATTATTTCTTAAAATAGAATTATAATTAAACTTAAATGAACCTAATTCTTGTTAAGATGCTCAGGTTAATAAAAGTTCAAATTCCTTAACAAACTGTGGTTTTTAATTTAAAGATAATTTTATTAAAAATTTTACAAATCTTCTTCTTTGAATTTGTATTTTTGCTTTCGTTAAAAATACGATACAGATGAACTTACACGAATATCAAGGTAAAGAAATACTAAATAGTTTTGGCGTTAGAATTCAAAGAGGAATTGTAGCAAGTACTCCAATAGAAGCAGTTGCAGCAGCAAAAAAACTTACGGAAGAAACTGGTACAGGTTGGCACGTTATAAAAGCACAAGTTCACGCAGGTGGTCGTGGAAAAGGTGGTGGAGTAAAATTAGCTAAAAATTTAGAGCAAGTAGAAAGTATTGCAGATGATATTTTAGGAATGATGTTGATTACACCTCAAACTTCTGCTGAAGGAAAGTTGGTAAATCAAGTTTTAATTTGTGAAGACGTTTATTATCCTGGAGATTCTGAGCCAGATGAATATTATATGTCAGTTTTATTAAACAGAGCAACTGGTAAAAATATGATTATGTATTCTACAGAAGGTGGAATGGATATTGAAACTGTGGCTGAAGAAACTCCACATTTAATTTTTACTGAAGAAATTGATCCTTTATTAGGAATCATGCCTTTTCAAGCACGTAAAATTGCTTTTAATTTAGGTTTATCAGGAACTGCTTTTAAAGAAATGACAAAATTTGTTACAGCTTTATATACAGCATATATCAAATCTGACTCTTCTATGTTTGAGATTAATCCTGTGTTAAAAACTTCGGATGATAAAATAATGGCTGTTGATGCTAAAGTTTCTTTAGATGAAAACGCATTATTTAGACATAAAGATTATGCAGCAATGCGTGATTTACGTGAAGAAAACCCAATTGAAGTTGAAGCTAAAGCTGCTGGTTTAAACTATGTAGATTTAGATGGAAACGTTGGTTGTATGGTTAACGGAGCTGGTTTAGCAATGGGAACTATGGATTTAATTAAAGAATCTGGAGGAGAACCAGCTAACTTTTTAGATGTTGGTGGAACTGCAGATGCTCAAAGAGTTGAAACTGCTTTTGGAATTATTTTAAAAGATCCAAATGTAAAAGCAATTTTAGTGAATATTTTTGGAGGTATTGTACGTTGTGACAGAGTTGCACAAGGTGTTGTTGATGCTTACAAAAGTATGGGAGACAAAATTAATGTGCCAATTATTTGTAGATTACAAGGTACAAATGCTAAAGAAGCAAAAGAATTAATTGATAATTCTGGAATGGAAATTATTTCTGCAACAGAATTTCAAGAAGCTGCTGATAAAGTAAAAGAAGTTTTAGAAGCTTCATAGATTTTACAGTTTAAATATAAAAATAAAAAACCTCGCATTTGCGAGGTTTTTTTATTAAACTAAAATAAAGAATAACTTAAACTAAAATCTAAATTAGGAAATCTTGATGTGAAGGAACCAGAAGAATATAAGAAATTTCTATTACTATATTCAAGTTCTAAGGAGTATTTACCTTTGTGAAAAGCAATTCCAAAAATTGGAGTATAAGATGTATTAACTTCTAATAGAGTATCAAAACCAGGATTACTAGAAATCTCAAAATCAACACTAGAATTTAGGTTGTTGGCATAAAATAATCCAAGATTAAAAGAAATTGCGTTATCATTACTTAAATAAACATAATATCTTATATTTAAAGGGATCTCAATAGAATTGTAAGTAACATTTATATCCTCAGTTCTGCCATTAAAAGTCGTTTGAGTGTTAGTTTTACTAGAGAAACTTTTATATTTCGGATCAGAATATATAGACCATTTATTTCCTTTACTTGGTAAGAAATATTCTACTTCAAAACCAATTGTTGGGATTATTTTTGACCCAAAATCCATTTGATATGAAAAATCAGTAACTTCAAAACCAACACGATCAATATTCATTGAAGCAAATGAAGCACCAGCTTTTAATTTAAAAAAGAATCTTTTTTTGTTTGAAAACTCATTAAAAGTTTTATAACTTTCATTTTCACAATCATTGTATTTTTTAAAATACCTCAATAAACTACCTTCATTATAAGAAAGTTTTTCTATAGTGCTATGATTCATTTTATTACACAAAACATTGTTTAAAAGTTCCTGTTTGTAATTATTGAAATTTTTAACAATATCTCCATCAATGTATTTTTTATATATAAGTTCTTTTGGAGTATTGTTTTTTATATCCATATAAAAATACCTGGTATACTTTTTTTCTTTAGATACCAATAAAGAAACTTCACCTTCTAATAAAACTTTTAAAAGCAAGGAAACGTATTCATTTTTTATTGATCTATCATTGCTTAAATTATTTAAATCATTGGTAATATTTGTATCAACATTTACCTTTTGTCTTAAATATTTACTTTTATTATAAACACTAAATTCTTTAACTTCTTTTAAAGGTATATTTGCTTCATTGTCACTAATAGAAATTTTGTAGGTTAGTGAAGAATCATCTGAATTCCAATTTTCATTTTTGATTAAACACTCTGTTTTAATATCTTTATTACTAATAAAGTATCCTTTTTCAAATTTAATTTGGGAAAATGATTTTGTTCCCATCATTATTAATAATAGTAAAATTATTTTTTTCATAATTATTTTTTAGTTTTTATTATCACGAAAATATCAATAATATATTGAATATTTATATTTTAATTAGTTAAACGTTTTAGGTTTTTTTAAAAAGTGATAATTTATTTTTTAGAACTAGAGATAACAATTATTTATAACAAAAGAGTAAGTCTTTTTTTGAAATATGATGATTAGATTATCAGGTAAATAAGTTATTATTATAGAAAAAAATAAAGTTCTGGAATGGAAATTATTTCTGCAACAGAATTTCAAGAAGCTGCTGATAAAGTAAAAGAAGTTTTAGAAGCTTCATAGACCTTACAGTTTAGATATTTTAAAAACCTCGCATTTGCGAGGTTTTTAAGTTTTACAGAAGTTTTTTAAGCTTCATTTTATGTAATTTTAGTTAAGTTGATAAATTTGATTTATATTTCCAATTCAATTGATACACTTTTTAAAAGATGAAAAAATTACTAATTTTATTATTATTTCCGATCCAAATATTTGCACAAGAAATACCAAATTCAGTTGAATTTTGGAATACTTTAAAAAATCATTGTGGCAAAGCTTACGAAGGTAAAATTGTTGAAGGAGGAAAAGAAGGAGATGGTTTTACAGGAAAAAAATTAATAATGCACGTTTCACTTTGTGAAGAAAATACAATTAGAATTCCCTTTTTTGTTGGTGATGATAAATCACGAACTTGGGTTTTTACTATGGATGATGAAAAATTAATTACTTTAAAACACGATCATAGACATAAAGATGGTTCTGAAGATAAAATTACACAATATGGAGGAGCTAACAGTAACACTGGCTTACCTAATATTCAGATTTTTCATGCAGATCAAGAAACTGCAGTATTAATTCCTGCAGCTTCTTCAAATGTTTGGTGGGTTACAATAAACGATTCTACTTTTACCTATAACTTAAGACGAATTGGTAATAATCGTTTCTTTTCAGTAGAATTTGATTTATCCAAAGAAATTGAAACTCCAGGAAAACCTTGGTAGAATTATTTTTAAGATTCTTATAAAAATCAATTCTTTAATTCTCTTTTCCTAGTTCAATAGCTCTATTAAATGCTGCAAAAGCAGCTTCTTTAATTAATTCACCTACTTGATTATCTTCCATAGAATCTAAAGCTGCACGAGTTGTACCACCTTTTGAGGCTACTTTTTCCATCCAAGAATTTGGTGATAAATTAGATTGATTAAAAAGTTCAATAGCACCTGTAAAAGTCTGACTTACTAAAACTGTAGAATCATTTTTAGAAAAGCCCATTTTTAAAGCAGCTTCCATCATACTTTGCATAAAGTAAAAAACGTATGCTGGACCACTTCCAGAAATTCCTGTAGATGCATCAATCAATTTTTCACTACTAACTTCCATTGATTTTCCAGTAGTGTCCAATAAGCTTTCTACTGTTAATTTTTCTATTCTAGATACTTCTGGAGACGTTACATAAGAAGTTAATCCTTTACCAATTTGAGCTGGTAAGTTTGGCATTGCTCTTACAATTTTGGTTAAACCAGAATATTTTTTAATATTATCGATATTTACACCAGCCATAATTGATACTAAAACCTGACCTGGTTTCGTAAATCCTTTTAAAGCTTTAAAAAGATTTTCTGCATGATAAGGCTTTACAGCAATAAAAATAATATCTGCTTTTGGCACACAATCTGCTAACTCTTTAAAAGCATCAAAATGAGAAATTTCGTTTAATTCAGCTAATTTTTCTGCTGAGTTATCTAAAACCATAATATTTTTCTTCTTCAATAATCTAGATTTCGACATACCTTGTGCATACGTCAAACCCATATTTCCTGCTCCAATAACTAATATTTTCATTTTGTTTTGATTGATTATTTTCTTCTTAACTTTAATTGGCAAATTTACAATAATGAGAATGCATAGCCAAGAGAGTTGGAGTTAAAAGGGTTTTATATTATTTAGGAAATAATACATCAAACTTGTTCCTTCAAAACAGCAATTTCATCCCTTAATTTTGCAGCAACAATAAAGTCTAAACCTTTGGCAGCAGCTTCCATCTGTTTGCGTTTTTTACGAATTCTATCTTCAATTTCTTCTTTTGGTAAATATTGCAATTCTTGTTCTGCAGCAACTTGTTTTGCATTATCATAATGATAACTAGAAACTGCAGATTTTGTTAACGTATCTTCAATTTTCTTGTTAATTTGCGTTGGTACTTTGTTATGTTTGGTGTTGTATGCAATCTGAATTTCTCTTCTTCTATCAGTTTCATCCATCGTACTTTGCATGCTTTTTGTAATTTTATCAGCATACATAATTGCCAAACCGTTTACGTTTCTTGCAGCTCTACCAACAGTTTGTGTCAACGATTTATTATTACGTAAAAAACCTTCTTTATCAGCATCTAAAATAGCGACTAAAGAAACTTCTGGTAAATCTAAACCTTCACGTAAAAGGTTTACACCAATTAATGCATCAAACAAACCTTTACGCAAATCTTGCATAATTTCTACACGCTCTAAAGTATCCACATCAGAATGTATATATCTACAACGAATATCAACTCGCGTTAAATATTTTGTCAATTCTTCTGCCATTCTTTTGGTTAAAGTAGTCACTAAAGTTCGCTCGTCTTTTTCAACACGAATCTGAATTTCCTCAATCAAATCATCAATCTGATTCAGACTTGGGCGCACTTCAATTGGCGGATCTAATAAACCTGTAGGTCTTATAATTTGCTCCACAAAAACTCCTTCCGTTTTTTGCAATTCGTAATCTGCAGGAGTTGCAGAAACAAAAATGGTTTGATTCTGAATTTCCTCAAATTCCTCAAATTTTAAAGGTCTGTTATCCATTGCAGCTGGCAGTCGAAAACCATATTCCACCAAATTCTCTTTTCTACTTCTATCTCCTCCATACATGGCATGTGTTTGAGGTACAGTAACATGACTTTCATCAATCACCATTAAATAATCATCTGGAAAATAATCTAACAAACAGAAAGGTCTTGTGCCAGGTTCACGTCCATCTAAATAACGAGAATAGTTCTCAATTCCAGAACAATAACCCAATTCACGAATCATTTCTAAATCGAATTCTGTACGTTCTTCTAATCTTTTTGCCTCTAATGGTTTGCCAATTTCCTTAAAATAATTGACTTGTTTTACCATATCATCTTGAATTTGATGAATGGCATTTTGTAATACATCTGGAGAAGTCACAAACAAGTTTGCAGGATAAATCGTTAAATGTTCAAACTTTTCTATAATATTATTAGTTTCTAAATCGAAAGATTCTAGTTCTTCAATTTCATCACCGAAAAATAAAACTCGATAACCATTATCTCCATAAGATGGATAAATAGTTACAACATCTCCTTTAACTTTAAATTTTCCACTTTTAACTTCAATTTCAGTTCTAGAATATAAACTTTGCACTAATTGATGTAAAAAAGTTGTTCTGCTTATTTGTTGCCCAACTCTAATAGGAATTACATTTTTCTTGAATTCTGTAGGATTTCCAATTCCATATAAACAGGAAACTGAAGCTACAACCAACACATCTCGTCTACCAGAAAGTAGGGAAGAAGTGGTGCTTAAACGCAAACGTTCTATATCTTCATTAATGGATAAATCTTTTTCAATGAACGTTCCTGTAACAGGAATGTAGGCTTCTGGCTGATAATAATCATAGTAAGAAACAAAATATTCTACAGCATTTTCTGGAAAAAACTGTTTAAATTCTGAATATAATTGAGCAGCCAAGGTTTTATTATGTGCTAAAACCAACGTTGGTTTTTTTACATTTTTCACCACATTTGCAATTGTAAATGTTTTTCCTGATCCTGTAACACCTAGCAAAGTTTGATATTTCTCGCCAGATTTTATTGCTTGAGATAGTTCTTTGATTGCTTGTGGCTGATCTCCTGTAGGAGAAAATTCTGATACCAATTTAAATTCCATACTGTAAAAATACGGATACTTAAACTTTTAAAAAATAGATAATTTTAAAATTCAAGTTAAATTTTGATTTTAGAGAAAAAGCTTTTGGGAAGTTTAATTATTTCGCTCCTATGGAGCTTTTGGGTTTTTATTGTTTTTTCTGTTATTAATATTTCGCTTCTATGAAGCTAAAATCCCATAGGGATGAAATATAAATAGAAAAGGATATTACAACAGTTAATTTAGCTCCATAGGAGCTATATATTGAAGGTAAAGTTATAAAAAAAATGAAAATGTATATATTTTTGAAATGAGCAATACTTATTAAGAACGATGAAAATTTGGTTCGATAAAAATCAATTTAAGTTACTGTAAAAAAAATCTCGATAAAATTTATATAATAATAAAATCACTCGAACTAACTTTTATATAATTTTAGTATTTTTATAATATGGATTTATTTTCTTCGGATAAAATAACGAATATTTTACCTTTTGATGGCACAACAAATTACCATGGAATTATTTTAGATAAAAGTCAGTGCGATTTTTATTATCAACAATTATTAGAAAAAATTAATTGGAAAAATGATGAAGCGATTATTTTTGGTAAGAAAATTATCACCAAAAGAAAAGTTGCTTGGTATGGAGCATCAAAGTATTCTTACACGTATTCTAAAGTTACAAAAACTGCAAATCTTTGGATAAAAGAATTGTTAGAACTCAAAGAAATCGTTGAAAAAGAAAGTAAGGAAACGTATAATTCTTGCTTGCTAAATTTATATCATTCAGGAGATGAAGGAATGGCTTATCATTCTGATGGCGAAAAAATGATGAAGAAAAATGGCGCAATTGCTTCTTTATCTTTAGGAGCTGAACGTAAATTCTCTTTTAAACACAAAGAAACCAAACAAAAAATTGATATTGTTTTAGAAAGAGGAAGTTTATTGGTGATGAAAGACGAAACTCAAAAGAATTGGTTGCACAGATTACCACCCACCAAAAAAGTAAATTCGCCCAGAATTAATTTGACTTTTAGAACAATAGAGTTGTAAAGTTTAATTATCAATTTTTTTGATAAAATCTTCTCTATAATTTAAGCCAATAGGAATCCAATTATCATCAATAATAATTCTATTTCTCTGTACAGAATAAATGTGTTTTAAAGAAACAATATAAGATTTGTGTACACGTATAAAATTCGATTTCCCTAGTTTTTCTTCAAAACTTTTTAGGCTACTTAAGGTTAAAATTGGTTTTTCTTTATGCGTGTGAATTTTAATATAATCCTTTAAAGATTCTATATATTTAATATCTGCCAAGTTTATTTTTAAATTCTCATATTCAGATTTTACAAAAATAAATTGTGGTGTAACTTGAGAACTTACAGTAGGTGTTTTTTCATCAACCTTTAACTGTAATAAATTGTGAGCTCTAGTTACTGCTTTTAAAAATCGATGAAAAGGTATTGGTTTTACAAGATAATCGATAGCATTTAAATTAAAACCTTCTACTGCATAATGCGAATATGCTGTTGTAAAAATAAAGAGAGGTTTTACTTCTAAAGATTTTATAAAATCGATTCCAGAAAAATCTGGCATTTCTATATCAGTAAAAATTAAATCTATTTTTTGTGTCTGTAAAATGGTTGTTGCTTCAAAAGCATTGGAACAACTTGCAACTAATTCTAAATACGGAATTTTAGACACAAAATCTTCCAATAATTCTAATGCAAGAGGTTCATCATCTATAAGTATACATTTCATTTATTCTTTTTTAGGTTGATTTTTAAACTGATTTCAAACGATTTTTTACCTTTTGTAATCTCTAAAGTATGTGCATTTGGGTATAATAAATTCAGTCTATTTTTAATGTTTTCTAAACCAATACCAGAGTTTTTATTGGCTAAATTTTGTAAAGAAGATATATTGTAAACTTCAAGATGTAGTTCATCATTATGTATTGTAATAACAACTCTAATTTCTGTTTTTCCTTTATAATCTGTGCCATATTTAAAAGCATTTTCTATAAAAGAAATTAGTAATAAAGGTTCTATTTTATATTTTAAACTTCCATGAACATTTATTTTTACACCACTAGAATCTCTTAATCTTAATAGTTGTAATGAGATATAGTTTTTTATATATTCAATTTCTTTTTCTAACGAAATAAATTCCTCATTAGCTTCATAAATCATATATCGCATTAATTCAGAAAGCGTAACAATGGCAACTGTTGTGTCATCAGATTTTTTATTCGCTAAAGAATAAATACTGTTTAATGTGTTGAATAAAAAATGAGGATTTAATTGTGCTTTTAAGAAGGATAATTCAGAGTTTATTTTTTGAGAAGCTACTAAAGTTCTTTCTTTTTCAGATTTATACCATTCTGAAACTAATTTAACACAAGTGCTTAAAGCAAAAAATAAAAGTAATAAAATAGGAGGTCTTAAATTTATGGAACCTTCTCTAGGTCTAGGAAAATTATCATTAAAATTACCTCTAGGAAAAGTTGGTTGTAAAGATTTTTTTAATAATGGTTCTAAAAAAATAATTATGAAAATAATTAATGCCAGAGAAATTGCTACGTAAATTATAATTTTTTTATTCAGTAAAAATTTAGGGACTAAAACAACATAATTAAGATAAAAAACTGCAATAAAAATAAAGTTTAAAAAATAAAATTCATTAGGAATTGTACTAAACTTAGAATAGGATTGAATTGCTGTAAAAGCAATAAAGAAAATCCATAATAGGCTATGAATACTTATTGTTGTATTTATTTTTTTTGAAAAGGTGTTCAATCTGGTTGGTTATTTTATTTCGGTAAAACTAAAAAGGTATGTTCTTAAAAGAATCATAACAAACTGTTGTATTTTTCATAAAAAAAAAGTTGCTAATAATTAGCAACTTTTTTTCCACTCAATATTTAATTATGATCTACTTAATCATCATCATTTTCATACTCATTGGGTCTAAATTCCCAAACGTCATCAAAATAATAACTACCACTTCTACCCATTAAAACAAACGCTTTATCAGCAAAACTAAAAGCAGATGCATTTTGTCTTGCAGTACCTTCAAAATCTGGCACTTCTAACCAAGTGTCTGTTGCAGGGTTATATGACCAACTTGCAATTGTAATAGCTCCAGAAATACCAGTAGTAACATAGCCCATTCCATTTAAAGAAAAAGCAACTCCACTACTTAATAAGATTTGAAAATCATCATCATCATCTTCATCATCATCTAAATCAGATAAACGTGTCCAAGTAGCACCATTAAAAGAATAAAAATCTTCTTCATAAGCACCATTGTGAATTCCTAAACCAATATAGGCAACATTATCAATCGTAAAAACAGAAGCACTTTGGCGTTTTTCACCACCAAAACCTACAGATTGTTCCCAAGAATCGTTAGCAACATTATATTTCCAGAAATCTTTTTGTTCACTTCCATCATAACCTGTTCCTATATAACCATCATTACCAATTGCAAAACCAATGGCACCATATCTTCCAGTTCCTGCAAAATCTGCTTTTTGAGTCCAAACATCTGTGGTTGGATCATATTCCCAGAAATCTTTTAATCGATTACTACCATCATAACCTGTACCTACATAGCCTTTTCCATTGATAGAAAAACCAACTGCACCACTTCTGCCAACTCCAGGAAATACCGCTTTTTGTACCCAATAATCATCATCAGAATTATACTCCCAAGTATCTGCTAAATAATCATCACCATCATAACCTGTTACTAAATAGCCTTTTGTGCCAATAGTAAAACTTACAGAATTTGCTCTTGAGTTTCCATCAAAAGTTGAACTTTCTACCCAGTTTCCTAATTCATAATCATCATCTTCATCATCATCACTACAACTTACAGTTATTAAAACCATTAATGCAGCCATAAATAGAACGCTGCTTCTTTTTATTAAATTTGTTTTTCTCATTGTATTTAATTTATTCATTTGCTTAATTATGGCGCAAACGTAAATGCAATTTATTTTATAATAGTAACAAATAGACAAACAGGTATATTTTATAGATGACTATGTAAACCAAATGTTAATTTTCTTAAAAGGTGTTAATTATAGGGTTTAGAGGTATTTTTTTATCATAAGTCTATGAAAAAGTATCGTTTATATATTTTGTGATTTTTTATGATAAACAGCCTGATATTTTTGCTTTAAAAAGAAACATGAAGCATTATATAATTGGCGTTTTAAGTCTAATTTTTGTATTTTCTTGCACTACAGATGATACAGTTTATGAAGTAGGTAGTGATTTTATAGAGAACAATATTCAGTTAAAGGTTATAGACACTTTTGCAATAAAGGCTGGAACTTTTAAATTAGACTCATTAATAACATCTAGCACAAACAGAATTTTATTAGGGAATGTAAAAGATGAAAATTTAGGCTCTTTAACATCTAAATCTTACATGCAATTGGTAGCGAATACTTTTACGATTGATGCAGGAGCAGTGTATGATTCTATTGGTTTTGTTTTAAATTATGATACTTATTATTATGGAGATACTACTAAAGTACAAACCTATAAATTACATAGAATTACAGAAACAGTTGAACCCAAAGACGCAGATAGTTTCTACAACACTTCTTCTTTAGTTTACGATCCAGCTGTTCTAGGACAAACTTCATTTATACCAAACCCGAATAAAACTTCAGATTCTATTTTTATTAAAATGGATGATATTTTAGGTGATGATATTTTTACCAAAATTGTAGATAATGATATTAATACAACAGATGATTTTTTGCAATTTTTTAAAGGTTTAGCGATTGTACCTGATATATCAGAAAGTAATCATGTTTTGGGATTCAATGCACAATCTACAGCAAATATTACAGGGAATTCTAGCATGCGTTTGTATTACAGTATTAATGATGATGATAGTGAGGATAATAGTTATTATGTAGATTTTACAATTCCAAGCGCAGATAAACAGTTTAATGAAATTCAGACAGATTTATCAACCACTATTATAGGTGATTTTGTAGATAATGAAGAAATTAAATTAAGTGAAAACACCAACAACTCAATTTTTACACAAGCAGGATCTGGACTTACCTCAAGAATAGAAATTCCATCGATTAAAAAACTTGCAGAAATATCAGAAAATGCAACCACTTTAAGTGCCATTTTAACTTTTAACCCTTTAAAAGGATCGTTTAATAAAAGTAATCCTTTACCAAATACATTGTCAGTTTATGTGGTAGATCATAAAAACAGAATTTTAAAACAATTAACAGATATTGATGGTAATGTTGCAGCTGCCTTTCTTTTTGAAGAAGAAGATGAATTTAGTGAAAACACGTATTACAGTGTAGATTTAAGTGGTTTTGTAGAAGAAATTCTGTTTTCTGACATCAATTTAAATTATGCTTTAATGATACAATATGATAATTTTTCTAACAACGTAAATAATATTGTTATTGAGCACAATCCTAATACCAACAAAGAAATAAAACTATCAGTAAAATATTTAAACTATTAATATGAAAAAGAAGTTATTATTTATACTATTTGTAACCATTGTAAGCGTTTATTTTGGACAAAATAACACAAGTACACCTTATTCGTTATTTGGTTTGGGAGTAGAAAATAAAACAGCAACAGGAGGTTTAACAGGTTTAGGAAATACAGGAATTGCACAATCAAATCCGTTTGAAATAAATATTTATAATCCAGCTAGTTTGGGAAATATTTTGCAGAATTCCTTCTTGTATGAGTTTGGTTTAAATGGAACCTATTCAACCTTGAAAACCAACAGCAAAAGTGAAAGTAGCACCAATGGAAATATATCACATATTGCAATTGCATTTCCTATTAGCAAAGGTTGGGGCTTAAGTGCAGGGCTTTTGCCATTTACAAAAACAGGATATAATATAGATGTGGAAAATGCCATAGAAGGTTCTACAGAAACTTATATTACTAGAATTACTGGAGAAGGAGGCTTGAATAAATTTTATATATCAACAGGTTTTAAAGTCTTTAAAAATTTATCTTTAGGTGCAGATGTTTCTTTTCTTTTTGGGTCTATAAATCAAGAAAGTCAAATTTTTACAGATTCTTTTGTTTCTATTATTGATGAAAACCATTATGGAGGTGTAAAATTAAAAACTGGTTTTCAGTATAAACTCCCAACTTTTAAAGGAATAGAAACGACTATTGGAGGTACTTTAGAATTGCCAGCATCTTTAAGTGGAAACCAAACAAGAAATTCTTATAAAGAATCTTTTTCTGGAACTTCTATAAGTATTGAAGAAGAAGCTGAAAACGATTTAGAAAATTTTGAACTTCCATTTGCTTATGGAGTAGGAATCACCTCTGTAATAAATAAAAAATTTACAACTAGTTTGGATTATAGTAAATTAATTTGGAGTGATACCAATCAGCAACAAAATAATGAAAGCTATGTAGATCAATCTATTTATGCTTTTGGTTTAGAATATGTACCAACTAAAAATAAATTTAATTATTCATCTAACATAAAATATAGATTTGGTTTTAATTACAATACAGGATTTTTAAAAATATCAAATCAACAAATAGATAGTTATTTTGTTTCAATTGGTGTTGGTTTGCCAATGAAAAAGTTTAGTAATGATAATTTTAATATTTCGTATTCTTATGGAAAAGAAGGGACTTTGGAAAATAAATTAATTCAAGAAAACTTCCATAAGATTACACTAAATTTAAACTTTGTGGGGAAATGGTTTAACAAAAGGAAAATAGATTAAATAAATAATAATCTTATACGTATTTTTGCACCAAAATAATCTCTTTTGGATATCAATAATCAACAAACAACAAATCTTAATAAATATATTAGTTCTTCAGGAATCTGTTCAAGAAGAGAAGCTGAAAAATTTATAAAAGAAGGTAGAGTTTCCATCAATGGAAAACCAACTCAATTAGGAAATAGAGTTGGTAAAAAAGATGTTGTAAAGTTAGATGGACGTTTGGTAAAACCAAAAGATGAGGTTCTTTACATCGCTTTAAATAAACCTGTGGGTATTGTTTCTACAACTGATGATAGAGAGCCAAACAACATTGTAAAACATATTAATTACCCTGAAAGATTGTTCCCAATTGGACGTTTAGACAAACCATCTGAAGGTTTAATTTTCTTGACAAATGATGGAGATATTGTCAATAAAATTTTAAGAGCAGGTAACAATCACGAAAAAGAATATTTTGTTTCTGTTGATAAAACAATCACAGACGATTTTATCGAAAAAATGAGTAATGGAATTCCGATTTTAGGAACTGTAACTCAAAAATGTTTGGTAGAAAAAGTTAGTGCTAAAATCTTTAAAATTGTTTTAACGCAAGGTTTAAATCGTCAAATTCGTAGAATGTGCGAATATTTAGATTACGAAGTAACCAAGCTAAAACGAACCAGAATTATGAATGTAGAATTAGGGTATCTACAAGCTGGAGATTGGCGTGAATTAACAGAAGAGGAAATGAAAGAAATTAATGCAATGATTTCTGAATCTTCAAAAACTGAGGAAGCATCCAAAGTTAAAGAACCTGCTAAAAAGAAAGTTTTTAAGAAAAAATTAGCGCCAGCTAAAAACGATTTCAATAAAAAAAGTGCTTCTTTTAGAAAATCATCACCAAAAAATAGTAGAACTACAAGTTCTAAATCTAATTTTCGTAAAAAACGAAACTAAACAAAATCTTAAAAGTTTCTAAATTCCATTCCTTAGGGAAGGTTAGGAGGTGCTTTTTACTATATTTGCCACAATGAAATTCGACTTAAAAATTACCGATCCAAAAAGCAAAGCAAGAGCTGGAACAATTACTACAGATCATGGAGTTATAGAAACACCTATTTTTATGCCTGTAGGTACTGTTGGTACTGTAAAAGGAGTGCATCAAAATGAATTAAAAAATCAAGTAAAACCTGATATTATTTTAGCAAATACCTATCATTTATATTTACGTCCTAAATTAGATGTTTTAGAGGCTGCAGGTGGTTTGCATAAATTTATGAATTGGGATGGAAATATCTTGACAGATTCAGGTGGATACCAAGTATATTCTTTATCAGGAAGAAGAAAAATTAACGAAGAAGGTGTTAAATTTAAAAGTCATATAGATGGTTCTATGCACTTTTTTACGCCAGAAAACGTGATGGAAACCCAAAGAACAATTGGGGCAGATATTATCATGGCTTTTGATGAGTGTACACCTTATCCTTGTGATTATAATTATGCAAAACGCTCTATGCATATGACTCATAGATGGTTGGATAGATGTATAAATCATTTAGAAAAATTGCCTTTTAAATATGGATTTGAACAAACATTTATGCCAATTGTTCAAGGAAGTACGTATAAAGATTTAAGAAAACAATCTGCTGAATATATTGCTAATACTAACCAAAAAGCGAATGCAATTGGTGGGTTATCAGTTGGTGAACCTGCAGAAGAAATGTATGCAATGACAGAAGTTGTTACAGAAATTTTACCAGAAGATAAACCTCGTTATTTAATGGGAGTTGGAACCCCTATAAATATTCTTGAAAATATTGCTTTAGGAATTGATATGTTCGATTGTGTGATGCCAACCAGAAATGCAAGAAATGGAATGTTATTTACAGCTCATGGAAGCATCAACATTAAAAATAAAAAGTGGGAAAAAGATTTTTCTCCAATTGATGAAATGGGAATTACTGAAGTAGATACCTATTATTCTAAAGCATATTTGCGTCATTTATTTGTTGCAAAAGAAATGTTAGGAAAACAAATAGCATCGATTCATAACTTAGGTTTTTATGTTTGGTTAACTCGTGAAGCAAGAAAACACATTATAGCTGGAGATTTTAGAGAATGGAAAGATAAAATGGTAAAGCAAATGGATAACCGACTTTAAAATTGTAGATAGTTTTTAAGTAGGCAGTTTGCAGTCATCAAAATAGGGATATCAAATTAAAGATTTTAAAATAAAAAATAAAAAATAAACCAAAAACCAAAATTGAAGATAATTGATTGGTACATATTAAAACGATTTCTGGTAACTTTTTTCTTTACCTTATTAATCTTGATTCCTATTGCTGTAGCAATTGATATTTCTGAAAAAATAGATAATTTTTTAGAACATGCAGATTTAGGTTTTTATCAAATAGTAGATGAATATTATAAAAATTTCATCATCTATTATGCCAATACTTTTATGCCTTTGGCGTTATTTATTGCTGTTATTTTATTTACTTCAAAATTATCTAACAACACAGAAATTATTGCAATTAATAATGCAAAAGTTTCATTTACAAGATTCTTATATCCGTATTTTGTAGGAGCAACTTTAATTACAGTTTTATCTCTAGTGATGAATCACTTTGTGGTTCCAAATAGCAGTACCACAAGAAAAAAGTTCGAAAAAGAATATATAAATAATAGAAGGCAGCAACAAGAATTTAAATATGTAAGTGATTTTAGTCTTCAATTAACAGATAGTACATATATTTTTATTAAAAATTTTAATACAGAAACCAATACAGGTTACGACTTTACATCAGAATTATATGATGGTTTAGAGTTGAAAACAAAATTGGTCGCAGATAATATTAGATACAATAAAAAAGATTCAACTTTTTCTGTTCAAAATTGGCGTTTACGTAAAATTTATAAAGATAGAGATAGCATCTTCTCAGGAAATAAGATTGATACTGTTTTTAATTTTACTCCTAAAGATTTAATTTACAAATCTGCATTATCTCAAGAAATGACTTCAGATGAATTGTATAAATTTATAGAGGTTTCTAAAAAAAGAGGAGTTAAAAATTTAAATGCTTATTTGGTTGAGTTTCATAAAAGAACAAGTTTACCAATAGCATCTTATATTTTAACAATTATTGCTGTGGCTTTAGCTTTTAGAAAAAGAAGAGGAGGTACAGGCGTAAATTTAGCAATTGGAATTGGATTAATGTTTGTGTACGTTTTCTTAATGAAAATTTCTGAAGTTTTAGGAGCTGTTGCTGGTGTTAATTCACTTTTATACGTTTGGATGCCAAATATTTTCTTTGGTTGTGTTGCTATTTATCTTTATTATAATGCTAGAAAGTAAACTAAAAAACTACCTATTATTACATCTTATCGTTTTTATTTGGGGTTTTACAGCAATTTTAGGTGCCTTAATTACTATTGATGCAATTCCACTAGTTTTCTTTAGAATGGGGTTGGCTGTTCTTTTTATCAGCATTTATTTTATATTCAAAAAAAAATCTTTTCAAGTTGATAAAAAAGGATTGGTAAAGTTTTTATTCACAGGAATTATCATTGCTTTACATTGGATTTTTTTCTTTAAAGCGATAAAAGTTTCCAATGTTTCTGTAGCTTTAGTAACCATGAGTACAGGTGCATTTTTTACATCACTCATAGAACCTGTTTTTTTTAATAGAAGAATTAAAACATTAGAAATTGTATTGGGCTTAGTCGTAATTTTCGGATTGTATATTATATTTAATTTCGAAAGTCAATACAAACTAGGAATTTTGTATGCACTTATATCATCATTTTTAGGGGCATTATTTGCAGTTTTAAATGGCTTGTTTATCAAAAAATATGATGCTTCAAGAATATCATTTTATCAACTTTTATTCGGAACTTTATTTGTTACAGTCTATCTTTTAATTAATAATAGGTTTTCAGTTTCATTTTTCACCTTACCAAGCATGGATTGGATTTACCTCTTTGTGCTAAGCAGTATTTGTACAGCATACGCATTTATAGCTTCTGTAAAAATCATGAAGTACATATCTCCTTACACAGTAATGCTTACTGTAAATTTAGAACCCATTTATGCTATAGTTTTAGCCTTATTTATTTTTGGTGATAAAGAAAAAATGAATCCAGAATTTTATTTTGGTGCTTTTATAGTTTTAGGAGTTGTTTTGTTTAACGGAATTATTAAAAATAAATCGGTTATAAAGCAAAAAATTCAGGAAAGAGTAAAATCAAAAAAGTAGCGCTATTTAGCATAAAAAAGTAAATTTTGTAGTATGTTTGTTAATCAAAATAGATCATCAAAATAACTACATAATGGAATATTTAGATTTCGAAATGCCAATAAAAGAGCTTGAAGATCAGCTACAAAAGTGTCAAATTATTGGAGAAGAAAGTGAAGTAGATGTAACAGCTACTTGTAAAAAAATAGAAAAAAAATTAGCAACTGCTAGAAAAGATATTTATAAAAACTTAACACCTTGGCAAAGAGTTCAATTGTCAAGACACCCAAACAGACCTTATACATTAGATTATATCAAAGCAATTTGTGGAGATACTTTCATGGAACTTCATGGAGATAGAAATGTAAAGGATGACAAAGCCATGATTGGTGGTTTAGGTAAAATTGGCGATCAATCTTTTATGTTTATTGGTCAACAAAAAGGGTATAATACAAAAACGCGCCAGTTTAGAAACTTTGGAATGGCAAATCCTGAAGGATATAGAAAAGCTTTGCGTTTAATGAAAATGGCAGAGAAATTTGGTATTCCTGTGGTTACGTTGTTAGATACTCCTGGAGCATATCCTGGTTTAGAAGCAGAAGAACGTGGTCAAGGAGAAGCAATTGCAAGAAATATTTTTGAAATGACTCGTTTAAAAACACCAATTATTACAATTGTAATTGGTGAAGGAGCTTCTGGAGGTGCCTTAGGTATTGGAGTAGGAGACAGAGTATACATGATGGAAAATACTTGGTACACAGTAATTTCGCCTGAATCTTGTTCTTCAATTTTATGGAGAAGTTGGGAGTATAAAGAGCAAGCTGCTGAAGCTTTAAAATTAACAGGAACTGATATGAAAAGGTTAAAGTTAATTGACGGAATTATTAAAGAACCAGTTGGTGGTGCACACTCTGATAGAGAAGGAGCTTTTCAAGCTGTTAAAGAGCAAATTATTGCTTCTTATGCTGAGCTAAAAGATTTAATAGACGAAGAATTAGTTTCTAAAAGAATGAATAAATACGCAAATATGGGTGTTTATAAAGAGTAGTTTTTTGTTCTCTTAGGAACAGGAAACAGGAAACAGGAAACAAGAGACAAGAGACAAGAGACAAGAGACAAGAGACAAGAAAATAAAAAAAGCCTAATTCTTATATAAGAATTAGGCTTTTTTTATTTCGCAAACTTCAAACTTCAAACTTCAAACTTCAAACTTCAAACTTCAAACTTCAAACT
>CAXBPL010000002.1:0-97519 GCA_963977615.1 uncultured Polaribacter sp.
ATCTGACTGTTAATCAGAGGGTCCTTGGTTCGAGTCCAAGAGGGGGAGCAAAAAAAGTCTTAACATTAGGTTGTTAGGGCTTTTTTGTTTTTTTAAACATTGAAGTTCCTGGGATAGTATGTTATTTTCAGGGTTATTTCTTAATTATTTTTGCACATTGTTTGCACGTTTTGACCATAATTCGTTTTATTATGGCAAGTTTAAAATTACTCTTGGATACAAGAAGAGTAAAATCTGATGGTACTTTCAATGTTATTTTCAGAATTACGCATTTAAGAAAAGTTTATACAATCAATTCAGGTATTTCTTTAAAGGAATTGTTTTGGAATGATCAAAGTTCAGAAGTATTAAAAGAACACCCAAACTCTAAACTTATAAATCTAAAGTTAAATAAGGA
The DNA here is from genome assembly GCA_963977615.1 of uncultured Polaribacter sp. Classification (GTDB taxonomy): domain Bacteria; phylum Bacteroidota; class Bacteroidia; order Flavobacteriales; family Flavobacteriaceae; genus Polaribacter. The sequence goes on from CAXBPL010000002.1 coordinate 398, forward strand.
TTATTTCCTTATCCAAGACGCAATATTGAGACTAGAAGATGAATTTACTATTGAAAAAGTAAGAAATCTATTTAAAGGAGAGAAACCAATCAATGAAATAACCACTTTTAAAGTTTTAGCAGATAAATTAATATCTCAAATGTTTGAGTCTAAAAGAACAGGCAATGCAATTGTTTATCAAACTGCTGTGAATAGGTTTTTAAATTTTTATGGTAAAGAAGACATACAATTTAATAAAATCACTTATTCACTGTTAGAAGAGTTTATTCATGCATTAAAAGTACAAGGACTTAAAGTAAATAGTATTTCTAACTATTTAAGATCTATAAGAGCAATTTACAATAGAGCTATAAAAGAAAAAGTTATTGAACGTTCTGAATATCCTTTTTATGATATAAAAATAGCAGTAGAAAAAACTCAAAAAAGAGCGCTTTCCAACACTGATATTTTAAAGCTAAAGAACTCTATAGTTAAAGAAAATTCTGCTCCCTGGGAAGCTAAAAATTACTTCTTTCTAAGTTATTACTTAATTGGTATTTCATTTACAGATTTAGCTTATCTAAAGTTAGATAATATCGTGGATGGTAGAATTGTTTATAAAAGGCGAAAAACTCACAAAAATTACAGTATAAAATTATTTCCAGAATCTGAAGTAATCTTTAAAAGTTTAAAGTCTAATAATAGCCAATATTTACTAAATATTATTACCCCTGATATTCCTGAGGATGGTTTAGAGGCAAAAAAGAGAATTAGTCAATGGATTAAGACAACTAACAAGTATTTGAAACAAATTTCTGATAAAGAAAATATTAAAGGTACTACAACTACTTATGTTGCGAGACATTCATTTGCTACTAGAGCCAAAAAGTTGGGGTATTCTATTGAATTAATTTCAGAAGCTTTAGGACACGAATTGAGCAATAATAAAATAACTAATACATACTTAGATTCATTTGATAAAGACGTAATTGATGCTATGCACTATAAAGTTATTTTAACTTAGCTTAAAAGTCTTGAATTTAGATATTTCACGTTAAAATAACTAGATTTGTTAGTGTTATAACTAAATTCAAATGAAGGATAAATATTTGTATTGGGAAATTCCTAGCTCTGTTGATTTAGAAGGTTATTTAACTGAACATCCTCCTACATTTAAATATCATATTGATTATTTTTACCATATTCTGGAATACCTGAGTATAGGAATGGAAATGGAAGATTTAGATAGTAATGCTGGGTTTGTTAATCTTAGCTCTGTAAAACTTCAAAAAATTGTACATAATTATAAGGAATATCTAGATCATTTATTGAAAAATAAATTCATTCGTACTGATATGAAATATATCGTAGGTGAAAAATGTAAAGGATATTTAATTAGTAAATATTCCTACCACAAAGCTTCTGTAAAAAAAATTGAAATTATTAAATCTGTTATAAAGAAAAACAGGAGTAAGAATGCTAAAGAATCCAAATTAAAATTAGAAAAAACTAAAAATAATTACCCTCATTTAACAAAGTGGTTTAATGAATCATTAAAAATTAATGTTGAAGATGCTACTAAAAAGGTTGAAGAACTATTTCCAGAACAAACAGGAGGGATAAGAGGAACAATAAAGGGTAAAGCTAATCTAAGACATAAAAGGTTTAAAGCTATTTATTCAATCCAAAAATTCAATAAGCAAGATTTTTACTATAGTGTCGATGATAACGTAGGAAGATTCCATTCTAATTTAACCAATATTAAAAGTGAACTTCGAAACTTTATAACTTATGATAGCAAAAAGTTAGTAAATATTGATATTAAAAATTCTCAACCTTTATTTAGTACCTTATTATTTAATGAAACATTTTATAAAGAAGGCCAACTCATTAATATTTTTAAAATTCCTACATCATTTCCACTTTTATCTAATTCTAAATCTTCTTATTTACCCACTATCATTATGTTAGTAAAAACCCTGAATAATATTGATATTCAGAAAGTTAATAATTATTTTACTATGGTAAATTCTGGTGAGTTTTATCAGAAAATATCAGATTTAACCTATCCAAATAAAGAATTTGTTAAGAAATCTATTAAAGAAATGATCTTTACAGTCTTTTTTTCAAATAATAGATTTATTGGACAACCAGAAGCTCAATCTAAAAGAGATTTTCGTGATAATTTTCCAGAAGTGTACAATATGTTTAAAGCTATTAAGATTAAAAATCACAGAGCACTAGCTCATTTGCTTCAAAGAATTGAAAGTATTATTATAATCGAGAATGTTACTTTACGAATATCTAAAGAGAAGCCAGATTTACCCATTTTTACTATCCATGACAGTGTTGCAACTATTATTGGTTATGAAGATTATGTTACTTCTATTATTAAAGAAGAAGTGCTTAAATTGACAGGTTTAAATGTGAGATTAGGAAAAGAATACTGGAAAGAATAAATAAAGAAATACTTTACAAGTGAAACTAACTACTTTTTCAATTCTGTCAGTTTATCTTTATTACAGGCCACTATTAAAATGGCAAATCGTCATTTTCCTCAGGTAGTACTGTACCCCTAGAGTTGTTTGTTTCATTACAGTTTCCACAACAAGACATATTAAAATTTTCTAAAGTAATTTTATCATAATTTCTATTATTTGCCTTATAAGTCCACTTGAAATATTCGATTAAGTTTTTCATTAATATTCCATTTTTTACTTTAGAGTAACTTCTCCATAAATCTTTAATGTTTTCTAGACCATAATTATAATAAAAATTGACACCTAATAACTCAATGACTTTATTTTTAATTTCTGAATCTGATTTATTTAGCATTCCTACCCATTTTCCTAGAATTCTTTTTTCTTTACAATTAAGTGCATTTCTTTTATATGAAACACATTGCTCAATTGTATTGTAAAATTCATCAACATTAAAACTTACAACTTTCTCATCATATCCACTATTTGGTTTTTCTTCTACTAACTTATAACCTTGATTTAAATTTGCCAAACCATATTTTTTAGCAAATTCTCTATTATATTTCATAATAATTAATTGCCCTGTTATCAATTGATTTTCAAGCTTATCTTCAAAATCATTTGCCTTAAACCACCTTCTGAATTCAGGTATAAGGCTAGCTTGCTTGACTTCAGGAGGAATAACGAAACCTGTAAAATTTTTCACTAAAAACTCACAATTAATATCTAAATGAAATTTTAGTTTAGAACTTTTTTCGTTAACATAAGTTCCTGTATCTCTTTCTTCTGGTACTTGAACAAAATATTTCAAATGGGCTTTCTCATCTTGTAATATTCTCTTGAAGTTGAACAAATATTTTAACTCCCAAGTCGTGAAAAAAGAATGTAACCTTCTATCTTTATATATGTGTTTTACAAATATATCTTCAGTTATTTTTTCTGTTGTTTCAAGGCTTTTTGAAAGTTTGCTTAAAGTATAATTAGTTATATACGCCATTCTCAAAGATAAATAAAAATCAATATAAATTTATGTTCTGTAATTCATAATGCTCCAAATACTATTAAAATTACACTATAAGAGAATATAAACATTTTCAAAGTCTATAAGTATTAAGAGAGACGCATAGACACCTACCCTAATTTACCCCTAAGAGAATTAAAATAAAATAGCAGACCATAAATTAATATGGCATTAATAATCCTTTAGAGCTAATAAAATGAACCAGATAATATAATTTTCGTCTTCTTTTTAACATCAAAAAAAGTAAGTTTTGGCTGATAAATCTATTTATTTTCATTAGAAAATAAATCTTAAAGAAGTCGCTAACTAAAATGGTTATCCACTAACTAAAAATTATTACCTTTATTTTTTAAAAGAAATTGCTAAAACCTACAACTACATAAACAACAATTAATGTTCGAACAAACATTTAAAAATATAGATGACCTATTATATAAAGATTCTGGGTCTGATAGTGAATTGGATTATATTGGTCAAACTTCTTGGGTAATGTTCTTACGTTACTTAGACGAATTAGAACAAGATAAAGCTGATGAAGCTGAATTAAAAGGAGAAGAATATCAATTTATTTTAGATTCTGAATTTTCTTGGAAAAATTGGGCAATGCCTAAAGATGCAGATGGAAATTTAGACCATCATAAAGCAATGACAGGTGTTGATTTAGTTCAGTTTGTTGATGGTAAATTATTTCCATACTTGGCTAAGTTTAAACAAGAAGCAGATTCTGCAAATACCATAGAATATAAAATTGGTGAAATCTTTTCTGAGTTAAAAAACAAAATACAATCTGGTTATAATTTAAGGGATATTTTAGAATACGCAGACCAACTTCCTTTTCGTGCTTCAAGTGATAAACATGAGTTAAGCCACTTGTACGAAACCAAGATTAAAAACATGGGGAATGCTGGTAGAAATGGAGGGCAATACTATACACCAAGACCATTAATTCGTGCTATGATTAGTGTGGTTGACCCAAAAATAGGCGAAAAAGTTTATGATGGAGCTGCAGGTTCTTGTGGTTTTTTAGTGGAAGCTTACGATTATATAAAAGAGCGTATGGAAATGTCAACCACAAACCTTAAAACCTTACAAGAAGAAACACTTTATGGTAAAGAGAAAAAGAATTTAGCCTATGTAATTGGTATTATGAATATGATATTACATGGTATTGAAGCACCAAATATTATACACACCAATACTTTAGGAGAAAATATACGTGATATTCAAGAAAAAAATAGGTACCATGTTATTTTAGCAAATCCACCATTTGGAGGAAAAGAAAGACCAGAAGTACAGCAAAATTTTGATATTAAAACAGGAGAAACTGCTTTCTTGTTTATGCAACATTTTATTAAAAGTTTAAAAACAGGTGGTAGAGCTGCAATTGTAATAAAAAACACTGTTTTAAGCAATACAGACAATGCTTCTGTGGCTTTACGTAAGTTACTATTAGAAGGCTCTAATTTACACACCATATTAGATTTACCTGGAGGAACATTTACAGGAGCAGGAGTAAAAACTGTGGTTTTATTTTTCCAAAAAGGAGAACCTACTAAAAAGATTTGGTACTATCAATTAGACCCTGGTAGAAATATGGGGAAAACCAACCCTTTGAACGACAGTGATATGAAGTCGTTTATTGAGTTGCAAAAAACCAAACCAGAAACAGAACAATCTTGGATTTTAAATATAAATGATTTAGATGAAGAAACTTTTGATCTATCACCTAAAAATCCTAATACTCCAGAAGAAGCACCATTAAGAAGCCCAGAGGAAATTTTAGACGAAATGGTATTTTTAGACAAAGAAACTAAAGCTATTTTAAAATCAATTAAAGAGTTGATATGAGAGAAGGTTGGGAATATAAAAAATTAGGCAATCTATGTAAGACAGGAGCTGGTGGAACTCCTTTAAAAAGTAAAAGTGAGAATTACAATAATGGAACTATTCCTTGGTTAAGGAGTGGTGAAGTAAACAATAAAAATATAACAGATTGTAAAATTAGAATAACAGAAACTGGATTAAATAATTCTTCAGCTAAGTTATTCCCACCAAGAACAGTTCTTGTTGCAATGTATGGTGCAACTGCTGGACAAGTTGGTGTATTAAATTTTGAATGTTCAACAAATCAAGCTGTCTGTGGAATATTACCTAATGAAAATTTTATCCCTGAATTTCTATATTATTTCTTTTTAAATTTTAAAGAAGAGCTTATTGCTCAGGCAGTTGGTGGAGCACAGCCAAATATTTCTCAACAAAAAATTAGAAATACTTTAATTCCAAATATTACTTTAGAAGAACAAAAACAAATTGTAACCATATTAGATGAAGCTTTTACTGCTATAGACCAAGCCAAAGCTAATATTGAGAAAAATTTAGTAAATGCAAAAGAACTTTTTCAATCTAAACTAAATGATATTTTTAGTCAAAAAGGTGATGGATGGGAAGAGAAGAGTTTGGGTGATGTTGCAACTGTAAATTATGGTTATACTGATAAGTCAACTTCTGAAGGTGATTATAGATACATCAGAATAACAGATATTGATAAAAATGGAGAATTAGATAAAAATGGTAAAGTTTATATAAATGCCACACCCAAATCTTTAGGTTATATTTTAAATGATAATGATTTATTAATGGCAAGAACAGGAGCAACTTTTGCTAAAGTTCTTCTTTATAAAAATTATGAGCCATCTATTTTTGCATCATATTTGATAAAAATTTCTTTTACAGAGAATATATCAAATGAACTTTACTGGTATTTTACTAAATCTGGATATTATTGGGAACAAGCTAACAATCTTTCATCAGGTTCAGCTCAACCACATTTTAATGGTGCAGCTTTGAAAAAATTGAAGTTTTCTTATCCAACTGATAATGTAAAACAACTAAAGCTAATTGAAGTTATAAAAGGATTTGATAAAACATCACAAGAAATTATTTCATTTTATGATAAAAAATTAAAATCACTTGAAGAACTCAAAAAGTCAATGCTGAAAAAAGCTTTTGCAGGAGAATTAACTCAAAAAGAGGTTGCAATATGAATTGGGGAGAAGCACAAATGTTATTAAAAAAAGCAATTAAAATTGACTTGCATTTAACACCAGATGCTAATTTTAAGTTTGTTAGAAAAGTACCACCTTATAAATGCAAAAATTACTCAAATGAAGAAGGTTTTAGAGTACAAGTAGGAAAAACCTCTTTTGTTAACATTCCTTTTTCTATGCTACAAACTATTTTTGAAGCTTCTAAAGTTAATGAAAACACCTATAATAGAAGTCTTTTTAAAATTCACTTTCCAAGAGAATTAAATACAAAACCTTGTAATGTGCATTCTGTAGGAAAATTATTTGAACACGCTGGTATTATGCAAATGGTAGATAGAACCAATTATAAGATTATAAATTAATTAAAATCCATGAACGAAGCACAAACCAAACATGATTTAATAGAACCTGCATTGCGTAAAGCAGGTTGGGGAAAAAATGGCAGTCGTTTGCGTTTGGAGTTTCCTATTACAAAAGGTCGTTTAATAGGTCAAAACAGGAGAGCCACACCACTTTTTGCAGATTATGTACTAGAATACAAAAACAGAAGAATAGGAGTCGTAGAAGCTAAAAAAAGAGACAGCTATTATACTGATGGAGTTGGTCAAGCCAAAGAGTATGCAGAGCGTTTAAACATTCGTTATACCTATGCTACCAATGGTTTGCGTATTTATGGAATGGATATGGATGAAGCTACAGAAGGCGAAGTTTCTAAATACCCAACACCAGACGAACTTTGGGAAATGACCTACCCAACACCTAAAGAAGAATACAAAGTAGAAATTGCCAATTGGAAAGAACGCTTGTTTGCAATTCCTTTTGAAGACAGAGGAGGAACTTGGCAACCTAGATATTACCAAGAAAATGCAATTGCAAAGGTGTTAGAAGCTATTTCAGAAAAAAAAGACAGATTGCTATTAACATTAGCAACAGGTACAGGAAAAACAGCTATTGCTTTCCAAATTGCTTGGAAATTGTTTCATGCAAAATGGAATTTACAAAGAGATGGAAGCAGAGCTCCAAGAATATTATTTTTAGCTGATAGAAATATTCTAGCAGACCAAGCTTTTAATTCTTTTGGAGCTTTTGATGTGATTGATGAAAATATCAAAGTAAGAATTAAACCATCAGAAATAAGAAAAAAAGGGAAAGTACCCAAAAATGGAAATGTGTTTTTTACCATATTCCAAACTTTTATGACCAATGCTAAAAATGAAAATGAGGAGGAAGAAGAGGATGAAAACAAATTTTTACAAGCAGCAGAGCCACTAATAGTTTATGATACTAATAATTTTAATTTTGGACAATACCCAGAGGACTTTTTCGACTTTATAATTATCGACGAATGTCACAGAGGAGGTGCAAGAGATGAAAGTTCTTGGCGTGCAATTATGGAGCATTTTTCGCCTGCTGTACAATTAGGTTTAACAGCTACACCAAAAAGAGACGTTAATAAAGATACTTATAAATATTTTGGAGAACCTATTTACAGTTATAAGTTAAAAGATGGTATTAATGATGGTTTCTTAACACCTTTTAAGGTAAAAGAAATACAAACCAATTATGATGAATATACTGTAACCAATGATGATGTTATTTTACATGGAGAAGTTGAGGTTGGTGATATGTTTACTTACAGAGATTATGGCAGAAAAATTATCATTCAACAAGTTGAAGAATATCGAGTAAAAAAGTTTTTAGAACTGATTAATCCAAGTCAAAAATCATTGGTTTTTTGTGCTACTCAAAAACATGCTGCTTTAATAAGAGATTTAATTAATCAATTTTCACCAAGCAGAAACACCAATTATTGTCACAGAGTAACTGCAGATGATGGTAAAAATGGAGAACAGCATTTAAGAGATTTTCAAGACAATGAAAAGAGTATTCCAACAATATTAACCACCTCACAAAAGTTAAGTACAGGAGTTGATGCACCAGAAATAAGAAACATAGTTTTACTAAGGCCAGTAGATTCTATGGTTGAGTTCAAACAAATTGTTGGTAGAGGAACTCGTCTTTTTGATGGTAAAGATTATTTTACACTTTTTGATTTTGTAAAAGCACACGAACATTTCCAAGATCCTGAATGGGATGGTGACCCTTTACCTCCAGAAATTCCTGATGATGGAGAAGGTGGTGGAAGAACTAGAGTTTGTAATGTTTGTGGAGAAACATCTTGTGTTTGTGAAAGACCACCAGAAGAAGCTTGTGCTGAATGTGATAATATACCCTGTGTTTGTGAAACACCACCAAGAGCAATGATTAGAGTAAAACTTTCTGATCATAAAGAAAGAGAAATTGACTCTATGGTAAGAACTTCTTTTTGGAGTCCTTCAGGAAAACCAATTTCTTCAACAGAATTTATTGAGCAGTTATTTGGAGATATACCATCATTTTTTAGTGATGAAAACCAATTAAGAGAACTTTGGAGCGTACCAAGTACTCGTAAAAAATTATTAACTGAACTAAGTGAAAAAGGATATACTAATGCTCAGTTAAAAGACTTAACTAATTTAATTCATGGAGAAGATAGTGACCTTTTTGATGTTTTGAGTTATGTTGCTTATCATAAAGAATTGGTTCCAAGACAAGAGAGAGCAAACAGAGCAAAAGTTCAACTGAATGATTACAACCCAAAGCAACAAGAATTCTTAAACTTTGTTTTAGACCAATATGTTAGAGATGGTGTTGCTGAATTGGATGATGCTAAATTACCTAATCTATTAGAATTAAAATACAATGCTATAGTAGATGCGAAACGAGAATTAGGAGATATTAAGTCAATAAGAAATGCTTTTATAGGCTTCCAAGAGCGTTTATATCAATCTAGAGCTATGTAACCTTTTAGCACTAAAATTTAATAAAAAATTGAAATCGTACTTAATGAATAGAGAAAAGAAATAACAAAAATGAAACTTTATTTAATTGACTTAGTTAAACGTTTATCTAAATTGAGTAGAAAACTAGATAATCAAACCTTGTTTACAAATAAAAAATGGGTACTCATTGACGAATTAGATAACCAGCAAACCTTTATTTTTGAGAGTGATGGCAATCTAATAATGTCAATAAGTGGTATTGTGAAAGTTGGTACATGGAAATATATTGATGAAGCTAAATCTATTTTAATTAATAGAGGTGATAATGATATAATTTTACTTAATAACACTTTTTTTGACAGTGCTGTTATGATTTTGAAATATGATGGCGCTAGTAATGATAATCTATTTATTTTGGTTAATCAAAACATAATTCCAAATCTTGATGTTGAATCTTACCTAAAGTTAAGGCTTAAAAAAGAATTTATTATAGAAACAGTTAACCTTATCGATGATAAAAAACTAGAAATTTTCTCAATATCAAAAAATGATAAAATTGGATGTTATGTTTTAATTGATGGGGTTAGTCCTGAAAATTGCTCAGTTGAGGATGGGTATTCAAAATTTGTTATTCTAAATGGTAGAATAGAAAAAATCACATATCCTAGAAAAGTTATTCTCTCCAATGGGAGTGAAATATTAATTGATCAAGCGAATTATTATAGTCCTTCAGTAGGTGATTTAGTATTTATTCAAGATAAACTTGCGCCTTCTGGAAGGTACAAGTTGGGTTTTTTAGATACTATCAAAATAGTTGATGGAGTTATTCTTTATTTATAATTTTTTTAAAATCACTTAGAGTCTTGGATATTCCTTTAGATACAATTCAAAGGTATTTCATTTTTTTTTTTTTTTTAAATTTAAATTTTAATATATCTAAAAACGAGGTCTACTTCCACTCAATACCCCCCATGAACCTTTTAAGATTGGCTATACCTCCCTATTAACTAATTTAATATTAATAGAATATTTACATACTAAGGAACGATAAAATCTATCGTTGCCAAACAGCTTATTTAACCAAAGCTATGTTACATAATGCGCAGTTATACTGCTCTTCCACAAAAGTTCCAGGCACTATAACGCCATTATGTAAAATAGCCAAGCATCAGCCAACGCGCAGATCCTTAGTCATAACATAATTATAGCTTATTAAAGAACAATCGTGCCTTGTTGCATTGTTTTTATGAGTACTAGTTTATATTAAATTTAAACATTTAAGAAAAAAAAAATCGCTTTTAATTAACTTTTAGAAGTACCCATAAAATCAAAAAAAGCCAATAAGAGAATCAATTTTTATTTGAAAGTAAGTAGGTGCAATTGTTTCACCAAAAGTAAATGCTATTAGCTAGAAAAAAGGAAACTACATAAGATAGAAGATTGTTATTATAAAAATCAATTACAGCATTCACTTTTGATAAAACAAAAAAGAAGCTTATTGAAAACAAATAAAAATTGATACACTTATTCTCGCTTCTGCCAACGCACTAGGATTTGTTTTTTCATTGTTTTTTGAAGATGCTATTGCCTTTTAAAAAACTTTTGTTAAACTCATTACTAATTGTAATTTAAAATAAGCTGAGGCATCCTCAAAAATCAAATTTGCCAGCAAGAGTATTACTTTTAATTGCTAGAATAATTTTAGTTTATAATTTAAAGGGCTGTGATAAGCAAAGAAAAGTAAAACACTTGCTACGCTACTGCCTACGCACTACGAACTTTAATATTTATGCTCAATCGCCACATAAAAGGCTACGAATATTAAAATTTGAAGATTTCCACCTCTAAGTCCACCACTTAAAATCTTCAATTTTTAATATCCCAAGGACTCATAATTCTTAATTTTACTGATAATTAACTACTAACTAACTTGGTTATTTTACTAAAAATGATTATATTTAATAGTAATTATTATTTATTATTAATAAGGTCTTTGTTTGCAAATTGTTTGCACAGTATTGAGAGAAAATGTTAAAAAGTCAACACTCCTCCTTAGCTCAGTTGGTTAGAGCATCTGACTGTTAATCAGAGGGTCCTTGGTTCGAGTCCAAGAGGGGGAGCAAAAAAGCCTTATCAATTTTGATAAGGCTTTTTTATTTTTAATCTACAATTTTTATTTTCTTAATTCTATATAATTATCTGATATACTTGAAGTTGCAGAAGTGATTTGCTGTTGAAAGCGATTAGATAAAAACTATCATATTAAATTCAAGTTTGGTTTTGATGGAAAAGTTATCAATTAAAACAAATCTTAGTTATTAGATTCTTTCGCTTTAAAACGTCTTTTTCTGTTGTAACCAATAATAGCAATTGTTAATACGATAATATTTAAAATGGTTCCAAACTTGGCGTCTTTCCAATCCATGATAATTAAATACTGTGAAATAGAAACGGCTATAATTATTAAAGTTATCCATTTTTTATTATTTAATAATGCTGACGATGCATATATAAATAATAAACATGTAAGTAGCCAAAGTGTTCCCATAGGTTTTGAAATACTTAAAAGGTCTTTAAATATTTCTGTAGAGAAAAATGCTTTTATAAAGCCAATTAAATGTAAAAAGCCATGAAAAATAAGTAAGAGCGCATAAAAGTATTTCATTATTTTAATATTTAGTGATTTCTAATTTTGCCTGTTATTTCATTTAGGGTAATTTTAAATACTAAAGGGATTTCTTCTTTATTGATTTTGCTCGAAAACTCTCCAATAAAATGTAGGTTTCTTTCTTCCTTTTTTAAGATGATATTTTTAATACCATCTGCAAATTCATGTAATTTACTTTTTGCATCAATACCAGTAAGCTCTTCATAAACTCCATGAGCTAAAACAGAAGTCCAATCTGTAAAACTGTTTATTTCTGCAACCTCTAAAGAAACTTGCTTGTTTTGCTGCATTGCTATTGTTTTATGACCATTATTAGAATAACCTATAATGGTGTTTTTTGAGTCAAAAAAATAGGTGATAGGTACAATAAAAGGCCTGTCTCTATAAATATATGCTAGATAACCGATATAATTATTAGCTAAAAAATTAGTGCTGTCATTTTGGTTTAAATTCTGTATCATCATAAAAATTTTTGAAATTAACAGCTAATTTATGGGAGATAAAAGAGATAAACTATGATAATAATCAGTTTACTACTTTATGTGATTTATTGCTAAGGTGTTTTTGTATTTGGAATAATACTTCACAACATCTATGTTGTCAATGTTTTATAAAGATATAAAAAATATTAATAATCATAATATAAAAACAAGAATTATTAATAGGGATACTTCTTTACTTTTAAATAATAGAATGTATTTTGATCTACGTTCTATATAAAAATCAACTTTTTTAAAAAAGATATTCCATAAATCCTATTTTTTTATATATTTACAGAACGGAACAGAACAGTATGGAAAATAATATAATCTCATTTGCTATAAATCATCAAAGTGATATACCAAAATACCAACAATTGGTAAATTTGATTAATGATGCTATTGGAGAAAGTATTTTGAAACAAGGAGATAAACTACCTTCAGTAAATAAAATATGCAAATTAACCACTTTATCTAGAGATACTGTTTTTAAAGCGTATTCAATTTTAAAAGAAAATGGAGTTATAGAATCTGTACCCAACAAAGGCTATTATGTTGCTAATGAAACCAAAAAAGTGTTATTAGTTTTAGATACTTTTAAGGCTTACAAAGAAGTTTTATATCATTCATTTGTAAATAATTTACCAGATAATATAATTACAGATGTCCAATTTCATCATTATAATATTGATAATTTTAATACGATTTTAAACAATAGCAAAGGCAAATATTACAAATATGTAGTAATGACTTTTAATCATGATGATGTGCCTGCTGTTTTAGCGGATATTGATAATGAAAAGTTATTGCTTATAGATTGGAACATTCACTCTAATAAAAGCAACAACTATGTTTTTCAAGATTTTGGGAAATCCTTTTTTGAGGCTTTAAAAGGTGCAGTAGATGTTTTTAAAAAATATAAAGAACTTGTTTTTCTATATCCAACTTACACATATCACTCTACAGAAACGATTACATATTTTAAAAAATACTGCGACTTATTTCAATTTAACTATAAGGTAGTTACAGATACCAAAAACTTTTCAATCGAAAAAAATGTTGCTTATATAAGTGTAAGCGATAGAATATTGGGTGTCTTCTTGGAGCAATGTAGAGTTAAAAATTTCGAGCCAGGTGTAGATGTTGGTTTTCTATCTTATAATGAAACACCAATGAAAAAGTTTATCTATAAAGGGATTTCTGTTATTTCAACAGATTTTAGTGAAATAGGAACCAAAGCAGCAGAATTTGTAAAGCAAGAGCAACCAATACAAAATTATGTGCCAACAAAATTAATATTAAGAGACTCATTATAATGAATTATTATTTAGGATTAGACATTGGTAGTTCCTCAATTAAAGCTGCATTCGTAGAAATAGATTCTGGTAAAAGTGTAGGTGTTGTTCAAGAACCGAAAGAAGAAATGAGCATGTTTGCTCAAAAAAACGGTTGGGCAGAACAAAAACCAAACGATTGGTGGTTGCATATTTGTAAGGCAATTACAAAATTAAAAAAGCAACATAACATCAGCAGAACTCAAATAAAAGGCATTGGTATTTCGTATCAAATGCATGGGTTGGTTTTGGTTGATAAAAAAGGAAATCCACTTAGAAAAAGTATTATTTGGTGCGATTCTAGAGCCGTAGAAATTGGCAACAAAGCATTCCAAGAAATTGGCGAAGAAAAATGTGCTGCACATCTTTTAAACTCTCCAGCAAATTTTACGGCATCAAAATTAAAATGGGTCAAAGAAAACGAACCAGAAATCTACAGTCACGTTTATAAATTTATGTTGCCTGGAGATTTTATTGCTTATAAATTTTCAAATAAAATAAATACGACAATTTCAGGATTATCAGAAGGCATTTTTTGGGATTTTAAAAAAAATACTGTTGCCGATTTTCTTTTAGAATATTATGGAGTAGATAAAAATTTGGTACCAGACATTGTAGACACTTTCGGATTACAATCTGTAGTAGATAAAAAAGGCGAACAAGAAAGTGGTATTGCTGCAGGAACGCCAATTTTTTACAGAGCAGGAGATCAGCCAAACAACGCACTTTCTTTAAACGTTTTTAATCCTGGAGAAGTTGCTGCAACTGGTGGTACTTCTGGAGTTGTCTATGCAATTACCGATAATCTATCAGGCAAAGAAAGCACAAGAGTCAATAATTTTGCACACGTAAATTATTCAACTGAAAATAAAAGAATTGGTAAATTATTAAACATCAATGGAGCAGGAATTCAATACAGATGGTTGCTAAATAATTTAGCAGTAGATTCTTATGAAGAGATGAATAATTTGGCTTCAGAAATTCCAGTTGGTTCAGATGGTGTTTGCGTAATTCCTTTTGGAAATGGTGCAGAACGAATGCTAAACAACAAAGAAATTGGCACGCGAATCGTAAATATGAACCTAAATAATCATCATAAAGGCCATGTTTGTAGAGCTGCTTTAGAAGGCATTGCATTCTCTTTTTATTACGGAATGGAAATTTTAAAATCAGATGGAATTAATCCAACAGTTATCAGAGCTGGAAATGATAATTTATTTCGTTCGGAAATTTTTGCAAATACTGTGGCTACTTTAATTCAGCAAGAAATAGAAATTTACAACACAACAGGCGCAATTGGTGCTGCAAGAGCTGCAAATTTACACACAGGAAATTTCGAAAAATTCAGCAAATCTATTATGGATAATGATCATGTAATGACATTTATGCCTTTCAAGGACAAAAAACCATATTTAGAAGCCTATCAAAATTGGAAAAAAGAATTAGAACTGGTGTTAAATAAATAGAATTTGGGCGTTCCCTAAAAAGGTCGGGCTTTACGCACTCGCTTTTTTTACTTAAAAAAGTAAAAAAGAGCTCAAACAGATGCTTCAATCCCTAACGCAAATCGCTAGTTCAATAAAATAGTTATACAAAACAACAATTAAATATTTACAAAAAATGGCAAACAAAGAATATTTTAAAGGAATCAACAAAATACAATTTGAAGGCAAAGAATCAGACAATCCTTTAGCATTTAAATATTACAATCCAGAGCAAGTTGTTGCTGGGAAATCAATGAAAGAATGGTTTAAATTTTCAATTGCATATTGGCATACATTCTGTGGTCAAGGTTCAGATCCTTTTGGTCCAGGAACACAAAGTTTTGAGTGGGATAAATCATCAGATGCAGTGCAAGCAGCCAAAGACAAAGCAGATGCAGCTTTTGAGTTTATCAACAAAATGGGTTTTGATTACTACTGTTTTCACGATTATGATTTAATTCAAGAAGGCGCAACTTTTGCGGAATCAGAAAAAAGATTAGACACAATTACAGATTATATCAAAGGAAAACAAGCAGAAAATAATGTAAAATTATTATGGGGAACAGCCAACTGTTTTTCAAATCCACGTTACATGAATGGAGCTGCAACAAATCCAGATTTTAATGTAGTTGCAAGAGCAGGAGGTCAGGTAAAATTGGCTTTAGATGCAACCATAAAATTAGGTGGAGAAAATTATGTTTTTTGGGGAGGAAGAGAAGGTTATATGTCTTTGTTAAACACAGATATGGGTCGTGAATTAGATCATATGGCTCAATTTTTAACCATGTCTAGAGATTATGCAAGAGCGCAAGGTTTTAAGGGAACGTTTTTCATAGAACCAAAACCAATGGAACCAATGAAACATCAATATGATTTTGATTCTGCAACTGCAATCGGATTCTTAAAAGAATATGGTTTAGATAAAGATTTCAAAATGAATATTGAAGTAAATCATGCAACATTAGCACAACACACCATGCAACATGAAATGGCAGTTGCTGCAAAAGCTGGTATGTTAGGAAGT
The DNA here is from genome assembly GCA_963977615.1 of uncultured Polaribacter sp. GTDB lineage: Bacteria > Bacteroidota > Bacteroidia > Flavobacteriales > Flavobacteriaceae > Polaribacter. The sequence continues at coordinate 16,736 of CAXBPL010000002.1, forward strand.
ATAGATGCAAACAGAGGCGATTACCAAAATGGTTGGGATACAGATCAGTTTCCAAACAATATTCAAGAAACTACAGAAGCAATGTTAGTGTTTTTAGAAGCTGGTGGTTTGCAAGGTGGAGGTGTTAATTTTGATGCAAAAATCCGAAGAAACTCAACAGATATGGAAGATGTTTTTCACGCTCATATTGGAGGTGCAGATACTTTTGCAAGAGCTTTAATAACTGCAGATAAAATTATGCAATCATCATCTTATAACGCTTTAAGAGAAAAAAGATACAGTTCTTTCGATGCTGGAAAAGGAAAAGATTTTGAGGCTGGAAAGTTAGAATTAAAAGATTTGTACAATATTGCTCAAGAAAATGGCGAATTAACGTTACAAAGTGGAAAGCAAGAATTGTTTGAGAATATCATTAATCAATATATATAAAACTTAAAATCGATTGATGATTCAATTTTCAATCGTTCACAAAATTAAATAAAGAACAAATGAAATTTTTTATAGACACAGCAAATTTAGATGAAATTGCAGAAGCTCAAGCTTTAGGCGTTTTAGATGGTGTAACAACAAACCCGTCTTTAATGGCTAAAGAAGGTATTACTGGAGCAGTAAATATTTTAAATCATTATAAAAAAATCTGTGATATTGTTACTGGAGATGTTTCTGCAGAAGTAATTGCAACCGATTATAAAGGCATGATTGAACAAGGAGAAGAATTGGCAGCTTTGCATCCTCAAATTGTAGTAAAATTACCTATGATTGCAGATGGCGTAAAAGCTTGTAAATATTTTTCTGACAAAGGAATTAAAACAAATGTAACGTTAGTTTTTTCTGCAGGGCAAGCTTTATTAGCAGCAAAAGCAGGAGCAACGTATGTTTCTCCTTTTTTAGGAAGATTAGATGATATTTCTACAGATGGTTTAAATTTAGTAGCAGAAATAAGATTAATTTATGATAATTATGGTTTCGAAACTCAAATTTTATCAGCATCTGTAAGAAATACAATGCACGTAATTAATTGTGCAAAAATTGGTTCTGATGTAATGACAGGTCCATTATCATCAATAACAGGTTTGTTAAAACATCCTTTAACAGATAGTGGATTGGCAAAATTTTTAGAAGATTATAAAAAAGGAAATTAAAGAGGTGTTTTGCAATTTATAAACAATAATAAGTTGCATTATCAATGCTCACTAATAAAAGACCTTCGTAGAAATATGAAGGTTTTTTTTCTTAAAAAAAAAACTTTAAAATTTTTTAGTTAAAGAAAATTATGCATCCTTTTAAAATGTTACTTTTAAAAAATAGTATTCATTTTTTTGTGAAATATTTAAGTATTATAAATAGCTTGTAATCAAATAAATAATTTAAATAATAACTTTTCATAAAGTTTTTTTAAATATAATATTTTTTTTTGAATACTTTAATCGCCTTATTTTAAAGGCTAAATGTGTTAAAATCAAATTTTAACACACCATAATATTTAATAAATGTATTTTTTACATTTTTTTTTTGTAATATTGTACAGGATGTTAAAGAAAACATAAATTATACTTTTTTATAGTGTTATTTTTTTTGTGTTTTATGTTTGATAAACACCACAATTGTTGTCGATTTTTTTTGCAAAAACAGAAAAGCTAACAATTGTAAATAATCAGAAAATGTAAATATATTAGTTATAGTCAAAATTAGTTTTTAGAATCAAAAACATTAACTATTTAAGGGCTATTTAAACAAATATCAACAAGATTTTAGAGATGAAAAAAAGAATTCCTTACACCAAACAACCTAATTCTAGTTTTAGATACCTCATTAAAATAGGCTTTTTTGTAGTACTAATTTTCAGTTTTCAATTAAAAGCTTTTGCTCAAAATGATTCTCAAGAAATTATTACTGTCAAAGGAGTTGTTTCAGAGGCTGAGTTTGGTGCTGTAATTGGTGCGAATATTATTCAAGAAGGCACTGTAAATGGTGTGATGACCGATTTTGATGGTAAATATTCTATAAAAGTTCCAAAAAACTCAAAATTAGTATTCAGTTATATGGGTTTTGCAACTCAAATAATCGAAGTTCAAGGACGTACAGAGATCAACGTCTTTATGGTAAGTGAAGCATCTACTTTAGATGAAATTATAATTGTAGGATATGGTCAACAAAAAAAGGAAAGTGTTGTAGGTTCTATTGTGCAAGTTTCTGGAGATGATTTATTGCAATCTGGAGGAGTTTCTACAGTTGGTCAGGCATTAACAGGACGTTTACCAGGTGTTACAACAATTTCATCAACAGGTCGTCCAGGAGATGAAAATCCATCTATATTTATACGTGGTCAAAGTACTTGGAATGGTGGTGGACCATTAATTCTTGTGGATGGTATAGAAAGAAGTATGAGTGATATCAACTCTAGTGATGTGGAAAGTATTTCTGTGTTAAAAGATGCTTCTGCAACTGCTGTCTTTGGAGTAAAAGGAGCAAATGGAGTTATTTTAATCACAACAAAAAGAGGTAAAATAGGAGATGCAAAATTATCAGTAACCCTGGGTTCTACATTAAAAACACCTTCAAAATTACCAGAAAAATACGATTCTTACAATGGAATTGCAGTTACAAATGAAGCTATAGAAAGAGTTTTACCTTTAAATGAAGAGGGTTGGAGACAATATACTCCAGTAAATATCTTAGATCGATATAGAAATCCTAGAAACGAAACAGATAAATTCGTATATCCTAACGTAGATTGGGTAGATTATACTCAAAATAATTTTGCGATGGATTATAGAGCTAATCTGTCTGTAAGTGGAGGTACTGAAGTTGTTAAGTATTTTGGGGCACTTACCTATCAACATGTAGGTGACATATTTAATGGAGCTTCGTTTGAAAACGGAAGAAATTATACGCCAAGTTTTAATTACGACAGATTTAACTTTAGAAGTAATGTAGATTTTGATATTACAAAAACTACTCGTTTATCAGTAAATCTTTCAGGTTATTATGGAGTTCAAAATGGTAATAATGCAGAAAATGAATTGCTATATAGTAGTATTTATAATTTAGCTCCAAGTCTTTTTTATCCTATTTATCCTGATGGAACTTTCGGAAGAACTGTTGTAGAGAATTACGAGCTTGCGAATCCAGCAGTAATATTATCAACCAAAGGATCTACAAAAAATCATAGAGTTCAAGTAAATACAGATTTTATTTTAAATCAAAAACTAGATTTTATTACAGAAGGTTTATCTTTTAGAGGTACACTTTCTTATGATAATAATTTTAGAGGTGAAGGTGGTATTAATGACCCAGATCCTACAGGAGGAGATAACGTAATTTATAAAATTTATCTTTCTGATGGTACAGAGCAAATTGTAGTTCCACCAGGAACAAATCAGTTTGATTATGTAGTGCAACCTTGGACGAGAGACGCTCTTCAAATTCAAGATTGGCAGACTGAAAGAAGATTATTTTACCTACTTTCTTTTAGCTACGAAAAGACAATTGCAGACAAGCATAATTTAACTTTATTAGGATTAATGAATAGAGAAGAGTATGCTATTGGAGATAACCTATCTAGATATAGAGAAGATTGGGTTTCTAGAATAACATATAACTACGATAAACGATACTTTTTAGATGTGAATGGTGCCTATAATGGTTCAGAACAATATGGAGCAAATTACAGGTTTGAGTTGTTTCCTTCTGCAGCAATAGGTTGGATGGTAACTAACGAAACTTTCATGGAAAATGTAAGTTGGTTAGATAAATTAAAAATACGTGGTTCATATGGAATTGTTGGTGATGATAATGTAGGCACAACAAGATGGTCTTATTTATCTCAATGGGGTACAGGAGGTAATGCTTATATGAATAATTCTGATATTTGGGGAGAAAGATCTCCTTATACATATTACAAAGAAACAGTTATTGGTAACCCAAATTTAAGATGGGAAACAGCTGTAAAAGCAAACATTGGTTTCGAAATGGCAATTTTAAGAAATATGTTTTCTTTAGATGTAGATTTATTTGATGAAAGAAGAAAAGATATTATAATTACAGATCGAAGTGTGCCAGCTTTCTTTGGTTTTGATCCTGCAAATATAAACCTTGGTGAAACTGTTGTAAGAGGATTAGAAGTTGCTTTAAATTATAAACAAAGATTAACAGATGATTGGAAAGTTTCAGCCAATTTTGCTTATACAACAGCTAAAGATGAGGTGCTTTTTAGAGAGGATCCAGAATTAAAAGAAGCGTATCAGAAATTTCAAGGATTTCCAATTGGACAAAACAGAACATATATTCGAGGAAATATGTTGCAATCTTGGGACGATGTTTATGGTTCTTCACCTCTAGTAGATAATCAAGAAGCAGCAAGACCAGGTTCTTATGATTTGATAGATTATAATGGAGATGGTGTTGTTGATGTAGATGATAACGTACCTTATGGCTATCCTACTCGTCCTCAAAATACATTCAACCTAACTTTAGGAACTGAATACAAGAATTTTTCATTCATGGTACAATTTTATGGTGTTACAAATACCACTAAAGAATACCAAGACAGAACATTTGCAGCACAAACACCATTATTTTTTGAACACAATTCAGATTATTGGAGTGTAGATAATCCTAATGGAACAGCAATACTTCCTTCTTATGGAGGTGCTCCAGGAGGTATAGATCCTTATAGAGTTTGGTTTGATGGATCATATCTTAGATTACAAAATATGGAATTTGCATATACGTTTAAATCAGAAAAAGGAAGCCAATACAGAATGTTTGTAAGTGGTAACAATCTAGCTTTTTGGTCAGATCTTCCAGATGATAGAGAAGAAAATGTTGGAAGACAATCTGCATCTAGAGGAAACTATCCTACTTTTAAAAGAATAGATTTAGGAGTAACAATTAATTTTTAAGAGAAAAGACAATGAAAAAATTATATAAATTATTTAGTCTATTATGTCTTGTTATCATCACAAATTCTTGTGAGAGTTATTTAGATAGACCCAAAGAGGCTGAACTTGGTTTAAATGAAGTTTTTGAAAATTTTGATAATTCACAAGGCTTTGTTGAAGAAATGTATGCCATGATTGTTGATTATTCAGCACCTTTTTGGTCTTTCTATTCTTATTATGGAGAAGATTCTATTGGAGTTGAAACTTGGATTTTCGATTATTCTTCAGATCAAGGTAGATATTGGGATTGGCAAAACGATTTTAATTATTTTAGTGGAAAAGCAGATACAAATGCAGGAATACCACAAGATAAAAGTGCAGTTTGGCCAAGTAGTTGGGCAGGTATAAGAAAAGCGAACATTGTTATTCAAAATGCAGATTCTTTAATGGTTAATGCTAGCCAACAAGAAAAAGATGCCATTTTAGGACAAGCCTATTTTTTCAGAGCTTATTTTCATCATGAAATAATGAAATTTTGGGGTCCAATGCCTTATATAGATGTTGTTTTAGAAAACGACTGGAAATTAGCAAGACCATCAGAATGGGCTGAAACAGCACTTAAAATTGATAAAGATTTTGATAGAGCAATTGCTTTATTGCCAGATGATTGGGATGATACAACTTGGCTTCCAGGAGAAAAAACTAGAGGTCAGAATATGTTTCGATTAACAAAAGGAGCAGCATTAGCTTTAAAAGGAAAAAATTTATTATTTGCTGCAAGTCCTTTAATGCAAGGAAGCAATGATACTTATGGATATGATGCAGAATTGTGTAAACAAGCAGCAGATACTTTTGCTAAATTGATGCAAATGCCTCGTTATCGATTAGTTAATTTTGATGAATATGAAAATGTTTTTTATGATCCTGATGGTCGATATCCTTACACATCAGAATATGTTTTTGGACAGTCTGGTTTTGTAGGTTGGTTTGGAGGTTATATGGGAGATAGCTGGCAATTAGGAGCAATTGGTAATTCAAACGCTATAAATTCACCAACACACAATTATATTCACAATTATTTTGGAATGAATGATGGTTTATCATGTGATGATAGTCCACTTTACGATCCAAATAATCCTTGGGAAAATAGAGATCCTCGTTTTTATAAATGGATTGTTGTTGATGGAGATCAATTGCTAGACAATGTTGGTGCTGCAACAGGTCAAAATGAAGTTGATAGATATGCACAATTTTATGATGGAGGAGCACATAGACATCCTACAAAAGACAATGGAACTAGAACAGGATATGTAGCTAAAAAATGGTATCCTAGATCTTATAATAAATACGATAACGAAGGTTTATTTGCATGGAGAGTACATGTAAGACTTACAGATGTTTACTTAATGTATGCAGAAGCTGCTGTTATGGCTTATGGTGTTAATGGAAGACCAGATGGTTTTAACCTATCTGCTTTAGGTGCAATTAATGCCATTAGAAGTCGTGCTATGCCAAATGGAACCTTAAATGTTAAGCCTTTATATACTACAAGTCCAAATGTTTTTATGGAAGAAATAAGAAGGGAAAGAGCTGTTGAAATGGCTTGGGAAAACCATAGATGGATGGATATTAGAAGATGGAAAGTAGGAACAGAAATGAAGTATAAACTTAAAACTGGGATTCGTTTTGATAGAAATGCAGCAGGAAAACCAATCAACCTAGTTGAAGAAGTTTTAAGAACAAGAGTATTTAACGAAAAACACTATTGGTTGCCTCTACCTGTAAATGATACAGAGTTATATGAAGGTTTTCCTCAAAACCCTGGATGGTAATAGTTAATTTTCTGTATTAGAGATAATAATAATAGATTTATGAAAAGCTTTATTAAACATAAAAAATCACTATTGTGCCTAGGAAGTTATATGCTATTTTCCTTTACATTAATTGGGCAAAATAATCAACAAAATCAAAACGATTCTATTTCTGTTGATAGCACAAAGCTAGCTTCTAAAATTAACAAGGAGGTTCACTTGGGTTTTCAAAAGGAAAAAACAAGTAAAATAGTAAATGCGATATCGTCCATAAGACCAGATGATTTTTTAAAATACGATAACACTCAGTGGGTAAGAGATGCATTATATGGCAGAATTACTGGACTTAAATACAGTGATAATATTCGTGGTTTAGGGAATGCACTTATTGTAGTAGATGGTATTCCTGGTAGATCTATTGATTTACTAAACATGGAAGAAATTGAAGAAATAACCGTATTAAAAGATGCTAGTGCAGCTGCTATGTATGGTTCTATGGCTAGAAATGGTGTAATAATAGTTACAACAAAAAGAGGTACTGATAAAACAGAATTTAATGTTGTGGTTAGTAGTGGTATTAAGAATCCTATCTCTATGCCTAATTATTTAAACTCGGCAGAATATATGGGGCTTTATAATGAAGCTCGTGCAAATGATGGCTTACCACAAAGATATACAGATGAAACCATTGCAAATTTTGCAAGTGGAACAAACCCAATAAGATATCCTGATGTAGATTTTTATAATAGTGATTTTTTCAAATCTCAAACATCTTTTACCAATGTTATTGCCGATTTTTCTGGTGCAAAAGAGGATACAAAATATTACATTAATGTTGGTTTTAAATCAGATGAAAGTCTGCAAGATGTTACTGATAATGATAGAGGCTCATCTCGTTTTAATGTAAGAGCAAATATAGATTTTAGAATAAATAGTTGGATTACAAGTAGCTTAGATGCCATTGCTATTTTGGAAAGAAACAAAAGTTCTTTCACAAATTTATACAGTGCAGGACGTACTTTTAGACCAAATCTTTATGCTCCTTTATTACCAATAGATTTAATCGATTTTACTGCAAACCCTGATTTAGAAGGTATTGTTGAAGCAGCTAATAAATTTGATGGTTTTTTATTAGGAGGTAGCCAAGCTTTTAGTGGTAATAATCCATTATCATCAGTTTATGGAGAAGGTAGCCAAACAAGTTTTACTAGAATTAGTCAAGTAAATAATTCTATAAATTTCGATTTAAGTGCAATTGCAGAAGGTTTATCAGCAAAAACATATCTAAGTTTTGATTTTTACAATCGTTATAATTTAGCGTTAAGAAACGATTTTGCCATCTACGAACCTACTTGGAATGCAGAAAATAGAATCGTTAATTTAGTAAATAGAAGTGACCCAGATTTTAAAGCTACAAGTGAGGTAGCAACTACCGATATTTTTACCATTAGATATGGTTTCTTTGGAACTATAAATTACGAGAAGAAATTTAATGAAAATCATTTTTTGAAAGCTTCATTATTAGGATTGTCTAACAGCACTCATATGAGAAATGTAAAACAGTCTGATAACAATTCTCATGCTTCTTTAAACTTAAACTACAGCTTTAAAGATAAATTTTTAGTTGATTTTACAACATCTTACGTACACTCAAATAAATTAGCAGAGGGCAATAGAGGTAAAATAGCCCCAAGTATAGGAGCTGCTTATGTACTAAGTGAAGAATCATCGTTAAAAGATGTTTCTTGGTTAAATTATTTAAAATTACGTTCTTCTGTTGGAGTTATCTATTCAGATTTAAATATTTCAGATTATTTTTTATATGATGCTATCTACAAGCAAAATGCTGGTAATTATCATTGGGGAGATCAGTTTAGTTCAGGTTTTTCTAACGATTATACCAAAATTGATAGAGGTCAAAATAATACTTTTGGCATGGAAAGAAGAACAGACTTTAACCTAGGTTTCGAAGGTTTGTTTTTTGATAAATTATGGGTAGAAGGAAACGTTTTTAGATCAGTATTAGATGAGAGACAAACAAGAGTTTCTTCTTTGTATCCTCAATATTATGATTTGTTTCGCCCTTTTTCTAATTTTAATGAAGACGTTCGTTCAGGCTTTGAGTTAGGCATAAATTATTCAGATGTTTATGGAGAAGTAGCCTTAGATTTAGGGTTCAGAGTTTTATACACAGATTCAGAAAGAACCAAAGTAGATGAAGTTTACGAAGATGAATATCAATATAGAAAAGGAACCTCTGTAGACGCTTATTGGGGGTTACAATCTTTAGGTTTCTTTAGTGTTGATGATTTTGATGCAAATGGTGCATTAAGAGATGGAATTCCTTCACAATTTGGTACAGTTCAACCAGGAGATTTAAAATATAAAGATGTAAATAATGATGGTGTTGTAAACAACCAAGATGAAGTTGTAATTGGTAGATGGGATGCTCCTTGGACTTTTGGTTCGGACATTAAATTAAACTATAAATCTTTTACTTTATTTGCATTGATAACAGCTCAAGTTGGTAATGATGCTTTTACAACAGATAATTATTATCAACCTCAAGGAGATGACAAATACTCAGAAGTTGTTAGAGGTAGATGGACACCAACTACAGCAGAAACTGCAACTTTTCCAAGATTATCATCAATAGAAAACACCAATAATTTTGCACAAACATCAGATTTTTGGATGTATGACAACAGCAACTTAAAACTTGAACGTATTCAACTAACGTATGACTTACCAAAGAGCTTGGTTTCTAGTCTTAAAATGGAAGATTTTAGCGTTTATTTTAGCGGTTCTAACCTTTTAATGATTGCTAACAATAAAGATATAAAAGAATTGAGATTAGGCTCTGAACCTCTGTATCGTTATTATACATTAGGTGCAAGAGTAAAATTTTAACTGAATAATTTACATTTTAGTATGAAAAATATTTTAAAATATACATTTATAACAGCATTCTTGCTTTTGTTTACAGCATGTGAAATGTTGGAACCTTTAGATGAAAACTTAGCAGGAGATGACAGATTATTATCAGACCCAGCATTTGCTGAAGGTTTACTGTTAAACGCTTATGAAGGAATGTCAAATCAGCTATTGTTTAACGATGCTGCTACAGACGATGCTGTGAACAATTTTTTAAGCGGTTATAGAAGAATGGCAACAGGAGAGTGGAATGCTCAAAATGCTTTTTCTAATCGTTGGTGGCAATACAGACATGTATTATATGTAAACAAGTTTTTAACGGTTATTGATAATGTTCAATGGAAAATAGACGAAGAAACAAACGACCTATTTAAACAAAGAATGTATGGAGAAGCTTTAGCAATGAGAGCTCTTAGACATTTTTGGATTCTTCAAGAACATGCAGGAGAAGGAACTTCAGGTACACTTTTAGGAGTACCTTATATTTCAGATTTTTTATCTTTTGATGCCGATTTTAATTTACCAAGACCAACGTTTCAAGAATCTGTTGCAAGAATAAATGCTGAATTTGAAGAGGCATTAGAATATCTTCCTATGGATTGGGATGGACAATTGTCTAAACAACCTGCAAGATATAGTGGAGCAGATGCAGATAGATATCAGTTTGTTTTCAGTAATACACAAGATGGTAGAATTAGTGGACGAATAATAAAAGCTTTTCAAGCAAAATTAAATCTATTAGCAGCAAGTCCTGCTTTTTTAGATGGTGCTGGAGATTATTATCAACAAACAGCAAATACACTTGCAGAATTGTTGAATGATAATGGAGGAGTAAGTGGTTTACATCCTACAGGAAATACAGATTTTTATGACTTTACGCAAGGAACTCGTATTTTTCCAGAAGTTTTATGGAGAGAAAATGTAAGAACTTCTTATACTTGGGTAGAACAACAACATTATCCTCCTTCCTTAAATGGAGAAGGAAGATTAAACCCAACACAAAATTTAGTAGACGCATTCCCAATGTTAAATGGGGAGCCTTTTTCTGAAAATCATCCAGATTATAATGCTGCATTTCCTTATCAAAATAGAGATCCTAGATTAAAAAAGTATATTCTTTATAATGGTAACGATTTAAATAACAGAAGAATCTTAACAGGAGTTGGTGGTGGAAATAATACAATAGATGAGGTTCAATTTAAATCTACCAGATCTGGTTTTTATCTTAAAAAATTATTAGATCCTAAAGTAAATATAAGTGCTGATGGAAGTGTTTCTGCATCAGAAAAAATGAATGTTTTTTTACGTTATACAGATCTTTACTTAATGTTTGCAGAAGCTGCAAATGAATTAGGAGGTCCAGATAATATGATTAATGGAATGTCTGCAAGAACAGTTATAGAAGCTATTAGAAAAAGAGCAGGTCTTGCACAAGTTACAAATGATACCTATTTGGCAAGTATAACCACTCAAGAGGATATGAGAAATCTTATTAGAAACGAACGTAGATTAGAACTTTGTTTTGAAGGGCATCGTTTTTTCGATTTAAGAAGATGGAATATGTTAGATGATATTCCTAATATTATTGGTTCAAGATTTGATGGCACTAATTATAATGAGTTTATGGTAGAACCAAGAATTTATCCTGAAAATGCTAATTATGCTCCAATACCTCAGAGCGAAATTGTAAAATTTAATGCTTTAGAACAAAATAAAGGATGGTAGATTCGTTTTATCTATTGAACATAAAATAATGGGAATAAAAACCATTATAAAAAAATGAATAATTGTAAATTTTAATTTGATGAATACAAGAAATATAGCCTTATTAATAATTCTTTTTGTTGCGATATCATGTAGCAATTCTGAACCAGATTTTTCTGATTATGATTTTACGGCTGCGTATTTTCCTTATCAAACACCTGCTAGAACTTTAATTTTAGGAAAGTATGATCAAGGTATTAATGAAAACGACAACAATCATACTTTTTACATTACTGCTTTAATGACAGGTATTCGTACTAACGAACAACAAAGAAATATTTATTTTGAAGTTGACAATAGTTTGTTAGAAAATGTAACAAATGTACAAGCACTTCCTGCAGAATATTATACAATGGAAAGAATTAGTCCTGTAGCAATTACTCCAGGAGATACAAAAGCAAGTATAAAAGTACAATTACGTGATGAGTTTTTTACAGATCCACTTTCTTTTGGCTTGGTAAATACTACGAATTATGTGATTCCTCTAAGAATGACAAAAGCAGATAATATAGATAGTTTGTTAACAGGTGTAAAATCTGTAGCAAATCCTGATAGAGTAAATCCTGCAGATTGGGATGTGAACCCAAAAGATTACACGCTTTTTGGAATTAAATTCATGAACAAATTTCATGGAAAGTATTTAAGAAGAGGTCAAGATTTAATTACAGATCCAACCAACATTGTAGGTAGAACTTACAGAGCAGAATATGTTGTGCAAGATGAAGTTGTTTTTATAGAAACCACAGGTAAAAATAAAGTTAAACTACAGAATTTAATTGGTAGAGGAGATGAGTCAAGCCCAGGAAATGTTGTTATGGAACTTACTTTTAATGATGATGGTACTTGTACAATTTCTAGTTTTCAAGGGGATCAAAATAACATAACAGGATCTGGACAATATTTAGAAGATGCTGATACTTGGGGAGGAAAATCAAGAGATGTAATTTATTTAGATTACACATATGTAGATGCTGCTAACACAGAAACTCATGTTGTAAAAGATACACTTGTTATTCGTGATAGAACTGCCATTTTTGAAGAATTTCAATTGGAATACAAGTAAACATCAAAAATTAAAACAGCTATTAATAACAAATTGAATTTAAAATGTTCATTTTGTTGGAAGCAATTATAAAAATATAAAGGTTCTTAAAATTATTTTTTTGAACATATAAAATTTCAAAACAGATGAAACAATCACTATTTTTTTCGAAATATAGATTTGCATATTTACTATTTGCATTCTCTTTTGTTCTTTTTACTTCTTGTGGAAATGAAGATGAAGATTCGTCCAATATTAATAGAATATCTATGAAAACATTGCCTAAATTAAACTATATTTTAGGTAATCCTTTAGATTTATCGAATATGGTAATAACCTTAGATAAAGGAGGCAATATGGTTGATGTTCCTTTTTCATCATTTGCAACAGAAGATATTACAACTGAACCTCAAAATGGGCAACTTTTAGAATTATCTAATAAAAGTATTATTGTAAAGTTAGGCACAACAGGTGCAGGTTTAACACAAACCATAAATGTTACAAATAATGTAGTAGATGTAGCAATAAAAACACCACCAACTGCAGTTTTTTTTAGTGGGCAAAGATTGGATTTATCTAACATGGTACTTACTTTAACCTATGAAAATAATGATACAAGAGATTTTACTTTTGCAGAATTTGAGGATACCAATATTATAACATCACCTACAAATGGAGCAGTACTTGCAAGCGCTAATACAGAGGTTGTAATTACCCACGAACCAACAAATGTGAGCACAATTCAAGCCATAAAAATTAATTCTTTTATCCCTAGAAGTGGTGCTATTGTAAGTCTACCAACAAAAACCACTTATACAGTAGGAGAACCTTTAGATCTTAAAGGAACTATAATTCTTTACACAATGTTTAACCAAACTACTGTAGAAATTCCTTTTGAAGATTTCGAGAATTTTAGAATTACGAGTAACCCAGCAAACAGAACTATTTTGCAAGCTTCAAATACTCAGGTTAGAGTAGCACATCCATTTGGTGCAGCTGTAAATATTCCTATAACTGTAAATTAATTTTTTTAGGTTGATGTTCTAAAAGGGGAAGTTCTCTAAATAAAATCATATCAAAAATTATACTTGATATTTTATCCAATATTGTATCATTTTTGATGAACCCAAACAAGATGAAGAAACTTTATTTTTATCGAAAAATAATTTTCGTGCTTTGCTTATTTGCAACATCATTTTTGTATGCTCATGGAAGTTTATCAAAAAGAATTAAAGAGAAAACAGCGGAAATAGAGAAACATCCAAAAAATAGCACTTTGTATTTTGAGCGTGGATTTTTGTACGAACAACATGAAGAGTTTAACAAAGCTATCGAAGATTATTTAAAATCAGAGGAGTTAGGATATTCTAAGTATTTGCTTTTACACTATAGAAAAGCACAAACATATTATCATAATTACAATTTTTATAAAGCGTTAGAATCGTCTAGTTTATATTTAAAAAAAGACAGTGTAGATGTTAAAATTAACAAGCTACATGCACAAATATTAGTGCAATTAAACAAACATCAAAAAGCAATAAAATATTACAGTTATTTTGTAAACAACGCAATTGACATCAACCCAAATGATATAATTGAGTACAGTACAATTTATCTAGAAAAAGATAAAAACTATACAACAGCTCTTGAAGTTTTAGAGGTTGGATTGCAAAAATTAGGGAATGATATTTTTTCACTTCAATTAAAAAAACTAGACTATTTAGAAGCTTCTTTTCAAATAGATAAAGCCATAGAGCAGTATAATTATTTTATCTTAAATACAAACAGAAAAGAGTTTTGGTATTATAAGAAAGCTACTTATTTATCAGAAAACAATAAAAATGAGGATGCTATAATTGCAGTTCAACAAGCAAAATTTGCTGTTTTAGCCTTAAATGATAAATTTCAAAATACCATTGCTATAAAAGACTTACAAAGTAAAATATATAGTTTAGAAAATAAAATAACGATTAAAAATTAAAAACTGAATATTCCTGTTTTTGAGTTCAACAAAATTGTTTGATGAATTGAAATACTAGTTATTCTTAAAAGTGAATTTATGAAAACAAAAATATTATTTCTATTTGTTACAATGCTTCTGTCATTAACATTACAGGCACAAAGCTCAGTAACTTTAAACAATCCACCAGTTACAGTAACTGCTTCTTCGAATGTAAATATTATAGTAGATTATGTAAAAGATGCAGCAATAGCAAGAGGTGATATTTATGTAAGGTTTAAAAATCCTTCTGGTGTTGAATTAACAACAGTAAATCAAATAATAACAGATGCTTCTGGCAGAATAAACTTAAGTCTTCCAATTCCAAATACTGCAGTTGGTGGCAATTATAGTTATCAAGTGCAAATGTTTAATCCAGATAATGGATATGCTTTTATGGCGCAACAAAATGCTTCAGGAGTTACTGTAGAAGCTGAAACAGCTGCACCATTTTCTATTACATTAACAGATTATCCAACATCAGTTACTGCCTCTTCTTCTGTAGATGTTACTTTTAATTTTACCAAAGCTGCAACCATAGCTAGAGGTCATATTTTTATTAGATTAAAGGATAATGTTACAGGAAATATATCAGACGTTAGTAAAATAGTAACAACTACTTCTGGCACGTTAACGTTAAGTCTTCCAATACCAAACGTAACTCCAGGAAGCAACTATTATTATCAAGTTCAAATGTTTGATCCAGATGATGATTATGAAAATTATGTTTCTGATGATCTTTCAGATGTTGTAACAGTGGTTGCAGCAGAAGTTCCTGCTAATTCTATATCTTTAATAAATTACCCAACTACAGTTACTGCAGGTTCAGAGGTAGATATTACTTTCAGTTATACAAAAGAGGTAGCAAAAGCAGATGTATTTATCAGATTTAAAGATGTTACAGGAAATTTAACAGCAGTTAATCAAATAGTTACTGAGAACTCAGGAACTTTAACTTTAAAACTTCAAATTCCAGAAGGTTCATTTCCAGGAACTGGTTACTCATATCAAGTACAAATGTTTGATGTAAATGATGGTTATGAAAACTTAGTCTCTGATAATTATACAGGAATCACTGTAGAATCTATGCCATCTGTTGGAGAACGAATTTCTCCTGGAGCAAATTGGAAATATTATGATGCAGGGAATGAACCAACAGGTAATTGGAAAACACTTGGTTTTGATGATAGTATTTGGAGTGCTGGAAATGCAGAGTTAGGTTATGGAGATGGAGATGAAACTACTACAATAAGCAATGGTGCTCAAACAGCTTATTTTAGAACTTCTTTTAACGCTTCTACAGATGATGTTGCCTTAAAATTTATTGACATGAGTGCTGTAAGAGATGATGGAATGGTTGTGTATTTAAATGGAACAGAAGTTTGGAGAGATAACATGCCAAGTGGAAATTTAAATTACGGAACGCTTGCATCAACTGTATCTACAGAAGGTATTTGGATCAATAAAATTATATCAAATCTTGTAGTGGAAGGAACCAATGTTGTGGCTGTAGAAGTGCATCAAGTTTCAGCTGGGAGTTCAGATATTAGTTTTAATTTTCGTTTAGAGGTAAGAAATGAAGTACAAGCAAAATTGGTAAGAAAACCTTATTTGCAAAAAGGAACACCAAATGCTGTAACCTTAAAATATAGAACAAATACAAATACAGAAACTATTGTAAATTACGGAACATCTTTAGGCGCTTTAAATAGCACAGTTTCTAATCTTACACCAATTGCAAACCATGAAATTGAGTTAACAGGTTTGTTGCCAAACACAACTTATTTTTACGAAATAGCAAACACTGCTGGTGTTTTTATTCCAGAATCTAGTGACATGAGTTTTAAAACTGCACCAACAGTTGGTACAGACCAATTTGTAAGAGCTTGGATTTTAGGGGATGCTGGAACAGCAAATCAAAATCAAAAAAATGTTCGTGATAAATATTACGATTATGTAGCAAATGCAACCAAAAATCCTAATCAAACAGATATGATGTTATTTTTAGGAGATAATGCTTATAATGATGGTTTAGATATTGAGTATCAAAAAGGATTGTTTGATATTTATGATGATCAATTACAAAAAACGGTAGCTTGGTCTACATTAGGGAATCATGATGGTTATTCTGCAAATTCAGTTTCACAAACTGGCCCTTATTATGATATATTTTCATTTCCAACAGCAGCAGAATCTGGTGGTTTAGCCTCTGGTACAGAAGCATATTATTCTTTTGATTATGCAAATATTCATTTTATAGTTTTAGAATCTTACACGTTAGATGATAATGCAGCACAAATTGCTTGGTGTAAACAAGATATTCAAAATACCAACCAAGATTGGATTGTTGCCTTGTATCATCACCCAAGTTATACAAAAGGTTCTCATGATTCAGATTTAGAGAGTAACTCACTAAATATGAGAAAAAACTTTATGCCTATTTTAGAAGAAAATGGCGTTGATTTAATTTTAAGTGGTCACTCACATTCTTATGAAAGATCTTATTTTGTAAATGGTCATTATGGTAAATCTGATACTTTTGATATGAATGCGCATACTGTTGGTGCAAATGGAAAATTATCTGGAAAAGCAGATACTTCTGATGGTGCTTATATGAAAACTGATACTCAGAATTCAGGAGCAGTTTATATAACAACTGGTTCTGCAGGTAAAATTTCTGGAGGTAGTTTAGATCATAATGCAATGTTTGCCTCTTTAAACGAGTTAGGATCCTGTGTTCTAGAAATTGAAAGTGATGGTGGAACAGGTCAGAATTTAAACTTGAAGTTTATAAATGATAATGGCTCAATTTCAGATCATTTTACTATAAACAAATCTGGAGTTACACTTTCTGCGCAAACAAATTCTTTAAATAGTAATGATACAATTGCATATCCAGTTCCTGTAAAAGGATTTTTAAATATTAAAGTTAGCGATAATCAGTTATTGAAAGAAGTGAAAATTTACAACACTGTTGGGAAACTTTTAAAGACAACAACGAATAGTAAAATAAATGTTAGTTCGCTTAAAAGTGGTGCTTATTTAGTAAAAATTATTACAGATAAAGGTGATAGTTATAAAAATATTGTAATTGAATAAGTATTGATAGCATAGATTTAGAATGATCATTCTAAATCTATATAAAGTTTTAAAATCAGTCTACAAAAATTTAAAATTTGTAGACTGATTTTTTTATGTAAAAACATATTTTAAGCAAAACATTTATTTTATCATATAGAAACACAATTATTTTTTAATTATCGGTCTGAACTTGTCGAAGATTGAATGAGAATTATTATTGATCGATTAAACACTTTATAAACCTCGTAAGTTATTGTTATAGAGTTAAATATTTAATGTATCGCCTTTCTAAGGCTTAACTTAATTTTGAGATAATTTTTTATTAATATTTCATCCCTTTGGGATTTTTAGCTCTATAAGAGCGAAATATTAATAGAAGAATTGCAAAAATAATGTGAAGCTCCATAGGAGCGAAATTTAATTTAACAATAGTAATTGTGAATTATAAACTCCATTCTTTTACAAACTAAAACACATTAAATTTCCACGTTATTTGATCAATATTTTAGATTCAAATTATTATATCTGGTTGATAAATACAAAAAAAAACCTCATAGTTTTTAATAACTTATGAGGTTTCTATTTTTAAATTGATGTAAACAAACGCGACAAAATAGATTACTCTATGATAATCGTTTTTCTCAATCTAATATCTTCAGAAGAACTTCCAATCATAATTTCAAATTCTCCTGGCTCTACAACATAATTCATGTCTTTATCCCATAAACCAAATTCACTAATAGGAATAGAGAAATTAAGCGTGGTTGTTTCAGACGGATTTATGGATACTTTTTTAAACTCTTTTAAAACTTTTACACGTGTAGTAATGGAACTTATTTTATCATTAAAATAAACTTGAACAACCTCTTTCCCTGTCATTTTTCCAGTGTTTTTAACTTTCACAGAAATTTTCAGTTCGCCATTCATGTCTAATTTTGTGTTTTCTACTTGCAAATCAGTATATTCAAATTGTGTATAACTCAAACCATGACCAAAAGGAAATAAAGCATCTGGAGAAGAAAAAACATAATCTCTTCCTGGTTTTTCTGGAGTTCCTGGGTTTCTATAAAAACCTCTTCCAGAAGGTTTATGGTTGTAAAAAACTGGAACATGACCAACACTTTTTGGCACACTCACAGTTAATTTTCCTGAAGGATTAACATCGCCAAATAAAACTTTTGCAACAGCATTTCCTCCTTGTTCTCCTGGATACCAAGCTTCCACAATTGCTGGGATGTTTTCTTTTTCCCAAGCAATAGAATACGCTCTTCCATGCACCATTACTAATACAATTGGTTTTCCTGTTTTGTAAATTGCTTCTATTAACTCTGGCTGAACTCCTGGAGGTGTTAATTCTGCTCTATCAAAACCTTCACCAGAAGTTGGGTAATCTCCAGGAATATCTTTTCCCCAACCAATTCCAGATAACACACTACTTGTACCTCCAATTACTAAAACAACAACATCACTCTTTTCTGCAGCAGCAACAGCAGCAGGAATATTACTTGTATCACTACCAGTAATTTCTGTTCCTTTTGCATAGTTTATTTCAAAATTATTTTTTGCGTATTTTTTAATTCCGTCTAAAATAGTTACTCCAGAAGCGTTATCTTTTGTGTAGCTATAATCTCCATATTGTACTTGATCTGCATTTGGACCAATCACTGCAATCGATTTTAATTTTGATGCGTTTAAAGGAAGTTGATTATTGTCATTTTTAAGTAAAATAATAGATTCTTCTGCAATTTCTCTAGTTAAGTTTATTGCTTTTTCAGTGTGAATTAAACTTGCAACACTTTTAGGTGCTTTGTATGGTTTATCAAATAAACCCGTTTTAAATTTAACCGTTAAAATATTTCTTACAGCTTGGTTTATTAATTCAACATCAACTCTACCAGATTTTACAAGATTAGGCAATTGCGAAAAAGCAAAACTTTTTGGAGCTTCTAAATCTACACCAGCTTCTAAAGCCATAATTGCAGTATCTTCAGCATTTTTAGTAACTTTATGAAAGTAATTTAGCATCGTAATTGCATCATAATCAGAAAAAACATAGCCATTAAAACCTAATTCTTTTCTTAAAACATCTTTCATTAAATAAGTGTTCGCATGCATTGGTATTCCATTTACCTCATTATAAGCTGGCATAACAGAATAAATATTTGCTTCTTGAATTACCTTTTTAAAAGGATATAAATGCAAGTCTCTTAATTCTCTTGGACCTAAATTATTTGGACCTAAATTAATACCAGCAAAAGGAACACTGTAAGCAACATAATGTTTTGCAGTACTCATTAATTTACCTTCTGGAATATGTGTTTTTGTTAATTCAGGATCTCCTTGCATACCAATTACAAAAGCTTTACCCATTTCTGCAACCAAAAAAGGATCTTCTCCAAAAGACTCTTCTGCTCTTCCAAATCTTGGGTCTCTAGCTAAATCAAAAATAGGAGACAAGGCTTGATCTACACCAGAAAGACTAGCTTCTTCAGCAATTGTTGCACCCATTTTTTCAATTAATTCAGGATTCCAAGTACTTCCTTGCCCAATAGTTTGTGGAAAAATGGTAGCTCCAAAAGCTAATTGTCCATGCAAACATTCTGCAATTTGAATGGCAGGAATTCCCAATCTTGTATTGTTTCGTAAATAAGTATCTGCAGCTTCAGAAAATCTAGAAATTTCATCTACACCAATAAAAGGGCTTTCTAAAGTACCAATACTTCCACCTTTAAATAAAGAGTCTAAAGTATGTTGCGTAACCTTCCCTTTTTTATCAAATTTTAAATGTTTTAGACTTAACATATTCATTTGAGCAATTTTTTCATCAAGTGTCATTCTTTCTAAAAGATCATTTACACGTGCTTCTACAGGTAAATTACTATTCTTATAAGGTAGTATTTCTTTTTTTGTTTTTTGTGCGCTACAAGATGTAAACATTAATAAGGATACTACTGCTGTAATTACAAATTTCATACGGTTTATGTGTTTTAGAATTTAGTTGATGATCACTTTAAAAGTTAATTAACATTCAAATTAAAGGTTAAAATTTATAAAGTGTAAAAAATACACTATATTTGGTAAATATAAGAAAAATAGAAAAACAGAAACATTTATTAAGATTTGTTTTTTTATTAGATTTTTATTCTTAATTTTATAAAGTGTAAAAAATACACTATATTTTCATAAGATTAAAAAAAGTATTTTTTACGGATTCAAAAAAACTTTACCAATATAATGATTAACTTCAATAGAATTTTCCCTGTCTATCTTGTTTGTTTTTACTTTTTGAGCAACGTTGCTTTTGGGCAATCTCAAAATGATTGGGAGAATCCTACTGTATTCCAAATAAATCAAGTATTGCCTCATGCCAATTTAATGCCTTTTAATTCAGTAAAAGAGGCTATTAAATTGGATAAAAAAGCGTCACCAAATTTTTTAAGTCTAAATGGAACTTGGGAATTTAATTTTTCTGAAAATTTAGAAAAAGCTCCAAAAGAATTTTATCAAGATAATTATAATCGTAAAAATTGGAATTCAATAAAAGTACCTTCCAATTGGGAAATGCAAGGTTTTGGAGCTGCAAAATTTAGAAACATTGGGCAACCTTATAATTCAAAACCACCTTTAGTTCCTAAAGAATACAATCCAACAGGTTCTTATTACAGAACTTTTAAAGTGGATAAAAATTGGAAACAGAAAAAACATTTTTTACATTTTGAAGGCGTGCAATCTGCATCTTATGTATGGATTAATGGCGTAAAAGTTGGCTACAACCAAGGTGCTTTTGAACCTGCTGAATATGATATTACACCATATTTAAAAAACGGCAAAAATAGCATTGCTGTAAAAGTGTTGCATTATAGTGATGGTTCTTATTTAGAAGATCAAGACACTTGGAGATTAGCAGGTATATTTAGAGATGTTTATATAAGATCTACACCAAAAAAATACATTCATGATTTTTATGTAACTACAGATTTAGATGAAAATTATAAAAATGCAATCCTACATATAGAGGCTTTTGTAAATCAAGAAAGTCAAGGAAATTACAACGTAAAAGCAACGTTGTTAGATGCCAATCAAAAACAAATTCTAAAGGAAACACTTTCATCAACAGAAAAAAACGTTTTAAATAATAAGTTTGATAAAGTTTCGGATTCATTTACAGTAGAAAATCCTAAAAAATGGTCTGCTGAACATCCAAATTTATATACGTTAGTTTTAGAATTGTTAGATGATAACAATAAAGTTACTCAAGTTTTTAGTCATAAAATAGGTTTTAGAGAGGTTGAAGTAAAAAATAAAGCCATTTATGTAAATGGAATGCCTGTAAAATTCAATGCAGTTAATAGCCATATGATGCATCCAAAAACGGGACATGCTATGGATGTTGAAACGATGAGAAAAGACTTGATTATTATGAAACAGTTTAATGTAAATGCTGTTAGAACAAGTCATTATCCACCAAATGTTGAGTATTTGGAGTTAGCTGATGAATTAGGAATGTATATTATTGATGAAGTTGGAGATGAAGCACATAGCAATATCCATTTATCAAGTCAGCAAGAATGGAAAGAACAGTATTTAGATAGAATGCGAAAGTTGGTGTATAGAGATAGAAACCATGCTTCTATTGTAATTTGGAGTGCAGGAAATGAAAGTGGTCCTGGAGATAATATTTGTGCTTTAATTGCTGAAGGAAAAAAAATAGATCCTAGCAGACCAGCTTGGATGTATGGAGGAAATAGTGATGAAGATCCAAAAACAAACCCAATAAAATGTGAAGATATTGTTGGACCAAGATATGTAACGCCTTTTATGTTAGAAAAACGTTTTGGGTTAGCAGAAGACCCAAGACCTTCTTTTATGGATGAATATTTATCGGTTGCTGGAAATGCTTTGGGTGGTTTAGATGAATATTGGGATGTGATTTACAAATATCCACGTTTAACAGGTGGTGCAGTTTGGGATTGGGTAAGTCCTGGAATTGATGCAACTTGGCTAACAACACCAGATTTTTCTGCGAATAATATTTCTGCAGCACTCATAAATAATGCACAATTAAAAGAAGGTAAATTCGGAAAAGCCTTGTATTTGAGTGGTCATGATGATTGGTTGGAAGTTTATAGACATAAAGCTCTAGACATTGCAGATGATAAACTAACCTTGTCTTTTTGGGTAAAACCAGAAAAATATAATGATGATGCTTATTTTATCACAAAAGGAAATTATCAATATGGAATAAAACAAAGTAGTGCTACAAAATTACAGTTTTATGTACATACTGTAAATGGAAAAATAGCGCAAAAACAGACTTTAGAAGCAAATCTTCCAGAAAATTGGCTTGGAAATTGGCATCAAGTTTCAGGAACTTATGATGGTAAAAATCTAATTCTTTACATCAATGGAAAACAAGTAGCGTCAAAAGCAGTTTCTGGAACTATCATCAATGGACCTTATGCAGTAAATATTGGGAAATCAGCAGAAATTATCGATAACCATTTAGGCTATTTAACACATACCACAATCGATAATATTAGAATTTTTAACGAAGTTGTTTCAATTGATGATTTAAAAAATAATACTGATTTGAAAAAATCGGCAGCTTTATGGTTAGATTTTGAGTCTGTAAAAGATGAATCTCATTACTATTCTCTTGGTTTACCAGGAAGAACTTATGGTTTAGTTTGGCCAGACAGAAGTATTCAACCAGAATTATGGCAGTTGAAAAAATCGCCACAATTGGTAGGATTTAAAGTGCAAGATTTAGCAAAAGGAGAATTAGAAATTTTCAATCGCTTTCCGTTTACAAATTTAAGTGATTTTAATGCGACTTGGTCTTTATTAGCCAATGGAGAAAAAATAGAATCAGGAAACTTAAAGATCGATTTAGATCCTTTAGAAAGGAAAAATGTAACAATTCCTTATCAAACAAAAAACTTTAAAGAAGAAACACATTATGTTTTAATGATGAGTTTTACTCTTGCTGATGATACAAATTGGGCAAAAAAAGGGCACGAAATTGCTTGGGAACAATTTGAGTTTCCATTCATCAAAAAGAAAGAAGAAGAAAAAAGTAGTAACGGAATTACTGTTGATGAAAATACGGAAAATATTATTTTTAAAGGAACAGATTTTACATACACTTTCAGTAAAAATGATGGTTTACTTACTTCATTAATTTACAAAGAGAAAGAGTTTTTAAAACAAGGACCAAAATTTAATATTTGGAGAGCGCCATTAGCAAACGAATTAGATGCTTGGGGAACTTTTGCCACTAAAATTGGCCATGAAAAAGATGGAATGGGGCATAATATTGCCAATGGTTGGTATGCTTTAGGTTTAGATAATATGGAACACAAAGTGAAAACTGTGAATATTATTAAAAAGGAAAACCAAGTAGGTTTAAATATCGTAACTCTTGTTACAAGCAATAATGCAGCAACTGGTTTTTTGAATGAATTTGAATATATAATTGCCGAAAATGGAGAAATTGAATTGAAAACAACCTCATCCAGCAATGGCGAATTTACACATTGGCTTCCTAAAATAGGTTTGCAATTGCAACTGCCAAATAGTTTTCAGAATATAAATTGGTATGGAAGAGGTCCTTACGAAACCTATCCTGATAGAAAAACTGGCGCTAAATTTGGTCATTATAAAACTACTGTAAAAGAAGATTATGTGCCTTATATAATTCCACAAGATTATGGGAACAAAACAGATGTATATTCAATGTCTATTTCTGATGATCATGGATTTGGATTATTAATAAAAGGAGATCAAACCTTTAATACAAGTGCACAATTGTTTGATACAGATAATATGACAAGATCTTATTATAAAAATCAACTTAAAAAAGTAGATTTTGTGACATTAAATTTAGATCATAAAATGTCTGGAGTTGGAGGTACAGCAATATCAATATTAAATAAATATCGAGTTTTACCAAAAGAATATACATTCACATTTTATATAAAACCATTCAAAAATTAACAATATTATTTTTAATAAAAACAACATTTAAGAAACTAAAATATTCGCTTATGATAAAATAAACCATTAGTATAAAAAATTAATATTCACACAATAAATTATTAAATAAAAACAAACATTATGAAAACAAAATTATTTTTTTTATTCTTTGCAACACTTTTTTCAGTGTCATTGCAAGCGCAGAATTCTATTGATATCGTAAGTCCACCACCTTCTGTAGAAGGTAATTCTAACGTAGATATTGAGTTTAACTACACAATAGCTGTTGATGGATATGCTTTTATAAGATTTAAAAATGGTACTGAAAATGCAGATAACTTAACATTTGTTATGTCTGAGCTTTTAAGTGCAGGTTCAGGAACTGCAAATGTAAGTCTTCCAGTACCTCGTTCTGCTAATGGTGAAGTATTGCCTTTAGGGAAATTTTATAATTATCAAGCACAATTATTTGACCCAGCAGATTGGGGTAATGATGTTGCAAACAACAATTATAATGGAGTAACGTTAACAGCAGCAGCCAATTTTGTAGAGTTAACTTCTTACCCAACTACAGTAAATGCAGCTACATTTGTAGATCTTACTTTAGATTATGCAACAGACAAGCCTAGTCCAACACATGTGTTTATAAGACTTCATGACGCTTCAGGTACTCAATTATCATCTGTAGATAGATCTTTATCAGCAACTTCAGGAACAGAAACTTTAAGTCTTGAAATTCCAAATGTTCCATTAGGTAACGATTATGAATATAGAGTTTTATATTTTCATCCTGCAACAAGCTGGAGTGTAGCTTTTGCAACTGAAAAAGTTCAAGGTATTACAGTAGAAGAAGCTGTTGCACCAACAAACGCTATAACTTTAAGTGATATGCCAACATCTGTTGCAGCTGGTTCTGATGTTAATATTACTTTCGATTATTTGACAGATATAGAGAATGCACACATATTTATTCGTTTTAAAGATGATCCTAATGCAGAAGGTTTAACTTCTGTTTCTCAAGTGGTTACTGCTGGATCAGGAACGTTAACTTTACCTCTTCCAATACCTGTAGATAAAGATGGAACTGCATTACCTTTAGGGGCTGGTTATAATTTTCAAGTACAGTTATTTGATATAGATGATAATTATAAGAATTATATTTCTGATAATTATTCAGGAGTTAGTTTAGAAGCTGTTCCTGCAAATACAGTAAGTATTGCAAACCCTCCAAGTACAGTTTTAATAAACTCTACAGTAGATGTTATAGTAGATTATACAAAAGATATTACTGATGCTTTTGTAGTATTAAAATTTAGAGATGCATTGGGTAATGATATAGATCCATCTGTATTAGTTCCTATTACTGATAATTCAGGACAATTAACTTTAACATTGGATACTCCAACAACAGAAGGAACTGAATACTGGTATAAAGTGCAGATTTTAGATCAAGATGCTAATGCTTTGTACACAAAAAATTATTCAGGAATTACTGCAGCAACAACATTAAGCGCAGATAGTTTTAATAGAAACTTTGATAATCTTTCAATTTTTCCAAATCCTGTTACAGATTCATTTACTTATAAGTTTGATAGTGCTTTGAACAATTCAACTCGTGTAGAATTATTTACAGTTCTTGGTAAAAAAGTGATGTCTATTGAAAACAATGACACTTTTGGAAATAGTGGAACAGTAGATACTAAAGCTTTAAGTAAAGGAATTTACTTAGTTCGTATAACTTCTGGAGATTTACAAGAAACAAGAAAGTTGGTAAAGAATTAATTTTTTTTAGCATCTAAATAAAGAAAATCGTCTAAATAATTATTTAGACGATTTTTTTTTTGGATAAAACTTTTTAATTTCATATAAATGTGTATATTACACTTATATTAGTGTTAAGATTTTTTTTATATTGATATTATTTTAAAATATTGAAAATCAATAAAGTAAACCTTAATATATAAAATTAAATAATAATTTATTGAAGTGTAACTTTAACTCTAAGTTTAAATATTTCTCTTTAAATTACACTATAGTAAATAATTAGTAAAATAAATCACTAACATAAGTCTTATGTTTTTTAAAAAAATAATACATATTATGAATACAAAATTATACTTTTTATTTTTTGCAATACTTTTTTCAGTGTCATTGCAAGCACAGAGTTCTATAGAGATTATTGATCCACCAGCATCAGTTTACGCAGATTCTAAGGTAGATATTACTTTTAATTATACTTTAGCAGTAGATGGTTATGCCTATATAAGATTTAAAAATGGTCCTGATACTGAACATAACATCACTCATATCTCAAAATTATTAAGTGCAGGGTCAGGAACAGAAACGTTAAGTCTTGAAATACCTAGTAGTTTTGAAAATGTAGAATTACCTTTAGGGGCTGGTTATAATTATCAAGCACAATTATTTGATCATAACAATGGTTGGGCAGGTTTAGCTACCAAAGATTTTAATGGTGTAACTCTGTTAGCTCCTCTGCCAAAAGCAAACGATGTAACTATTACTAGTTACCCAACTACTGTAAATGGTAATTCAAGTGTAGATATCACTTTTGATTATACAACAGATAAAGCTGAAGCTTATGTGGCTGTTCGTTTTAAAAAGAATAGCAACTTAACACAAGTTCTAAAATTAGTAACTGCAGGTTCAGGGACTAAAACAGTAAGTCTGCCAATACCTGAAGAAGCAAATGGAACACCACTTAGTTTAGGCAGTGGTTATGGATACCAAATACAACTTTTCGATCATAAAGTTCCAGGAGGTTGGAATAGTGCCATCGTTAGTAAGGATTATAATAATGTTGTTACTTTAGAGGCTCCTTTGCCACCAGCAAATGCAATAACAATTATTAATCCACCAACAACAATTATAGGTGGTAGAATGATTGAATTTGAACTAGAGTATAGAAAAGATGTAGCTTCAGCTTATGCTCTAATAAGATTTAAAGGACCAACTGGTGATTTAGAACAAGCATTTGAAACAGTAACTGATAATGAAGGAACTGTAAAAATAAGTGTTTTATCTCCTGAAACAGGTGGAACTAATTATAGTTTACAAGCTCAATTATACACAACAGGTTGGAGCGAATTAGATACTTATAATTTCTCTGGAATTACGGTTAACGAATATGTGCCATCAGGAGAAAATACACTAGAAATTGTAAATACATCTACAGATCCGATAAACAATGGTAGCATAAAACAAGTAGAAGTTAAATATAATTTATTACAACGAAGCAGAATTTTGGTTGATGTTCGTGATAAAGAAACTGCTGGAGCAGGAAAAAAAATCGGCGAAGTTTGGGTAGATCTTCCAGCTGGTAATGATACTGTTACTTTAGATTTAGTAGTTAACAATGGTTTTCCAGGTACTACAAATAGAATTAGAGCAATGTTATTTGAAGCAGAAAGTTCTACAGAATCTATTTCAATTCCAGTAACTCCATATATTTTGGTTGGTAAAGGAGATGGTACAATTACGTATAGAGGAC
This sequence comes from uncultured Polaribacter sp., assembly GCA_963977615.1. Lineage (GTDB taxonomy): Bacteria > Bacteroidota > Bacteroidia > Flavobacteriales > Flavobacteriaceae > Polaribacter. The sequence goes on from CAXBPL010000002.1 coordinate 44,733, forward strand.
AACCTTTTGTTAGCGGACAAAATGGGCAAAATTCACTTTTTTCAGAAGATTTAGGAGAAGGCTATTATTCTAATTATTACATTGCTACAGGTTGGGAAGGCCCTCTAAAAATGAAATTTAATCAAGCAGGCTCTTCTTCTTGGATTGAATTTGAAAATCAAAATGAACTTTCTGATGGTCATAAAGAATTTGACATAAAAATTCAAAAATTCTCTTGGCATGAGGATAAAGATTTTTTTACAGATAGAGGATATCCAACAGCTTTAAAAGATATAGACCATGAACTTACAGGAACTTTAGAAGGACAGTGGAGTCCAGGAAGTGGAGGTAAAGGACAAATTAACATGACAGCTTGGGTAACAGAAAATGGAGATATGTCTGGTAACAGAGTCGATATTATTGTACATGTTTTTGACAATGGTGGAAATCTAAGAAAAAAGTACGATGACCAACAAGACAGATACAGAAATATTGGAGAATTTACATCTACAAATGGGATGACTTATCAAATTTTGAGAGCCTTACCAGGTTTTTTAGGTGAAGTTGCTTCTTATAATTTAGTGCCAGATGCTATTGTGCAAACAGATCCAAGAGCAAATTATACAAATGATGTAATTTCTGCAACTGTAGATATGAAAGATATTATTGAAAATTTAATTGCAAAAGAAGATGCATATACTGGTGCCCAAGGTAAAGTTGGTATTAATGAAAATTGGCAAATTAATGGTTTAGAATGGACAGTTGTTGGACAATCTGGTAATTATGATACAGACAATCAATTAATTCCTAATGGACATGGAAAATTTACATTTAATAGTTATACAATTCCAAACTTATCTAGCGAACCTTTAAGTGTAGGTGAAGTAAACTCTAAATTTAAAAACTTAGTAATTTCTCCAAATCCATTTTCAGGTTCTTTTAAGTATGCATTTAATTCAGATTTAAATAAAGAAACAACTGTTGAATTATTTACAATTGATGGTAGAAAAATAAAAACAATTAACAAGCCAAATTCTTCAGAAAATAGTGGAACTGTAACTACTACTAATTTGAGTAAAGGAGTTTATATAGTTCGAATCACATCTGGCAACGTTCAAGAAACTAGAAGATTGATAAAGAATTAAGAGATAGCATACTATAAAATATAGGAATCGTGTAAATTTTACATTTATACGATTTTTTTTTGCAAAAAACTATTGTATTTTAATTTAAATGTATATATTACACTTCTATTAAGAGAGTTTTTTTTTATTTATAGAAATTTTTCTTGTTAAAGTTTTGGTAAAAGAAATCAAACAGAAAAATTAAAACTACAAAAGAATATAAAATAGACTTCTCTCTAAGAAAAAAAAATAAAAAGATAAAGTATTATTTATTAAGTAATTAAAACAAAAATCATGAAAACAAAATTACATTTATTATTTTTTGCGATTCTATTTTCAATAGGGTCTTATGCTCAAGACGCACATTTTATTGAATTGGTAGGTGGTAAACCAGGTGAAGTTACAGTTGGTTCAACTATGGATTTCACTGTAAATTATACTTTGGATACAAATTCACCTGATCCATCTCAAATAATAGTGCGATTTCTGTCGTCAACTAATGTTAACCTTGGTTTTAAACAGGTGTTTGTAAATCATGGTTCTGGAACTGTTACTCTTAAGGATGTGCCAACTCCTACTACTATTGGTGGTGGTTATAAGTTACAAGTACGATTGTTTGAACCCGATCCAAGTTATAGTCCTTTAGTTGAAGAAATTTATGAACCTTTTGATGTTGTAGCTCCAAAAGTGAAATCAAGTTTTTTGTTTAATACAGATGGAGATAGAGAAGGATGGTTTAAGGCTAATAATACAACCAAAAATGATGTTTCTGGGGGTGTTATGACTATTGCAGGGCCTGGTTGGAATAAAGATTATATTGAGCAAAAAAACTTTAGACTAAATCCTAATATCCATTCTTACGTACATGTTAAATATAAAAATTTGTCTACTGAAAATGTTGAAATTTCATTTGATTGGATTACAACAGGTGCAACTCGAGCAGGTGAAGGTGCAATTGCACGTAGAAAGGCAACAATTACAACAAGTACTAGTGGTACTCCTATGCCTGATTTTGAAACTATATCTGTGGATTTATCTACTCAAAATGATAATATTACAGTTAATACTGAATGGATAGATACAGCAAATTCTACAGTTGCAGATGCAACTAATTTTAGAATTTATTATGGTAGAGAAAATTATGCTAGTTCTAAAAGCCAAGATTTTATTATTGAGTCTATAGTTTTTAGCAATTCTGCTACACCAACAAATATTTTTATCGGTACTGATAATGATTGGTCTAATACAGCCAATTGGAGTCAAGGATCTGTTCCTTCACCTACTACCAATATAATTATTTCTCAAAATAAAGGAGTTGATGTAACTAATTTAGTTGTAGATCCTGCAGCATCATTCGTAATTGAAAGTGGAGGTTCTTTGAAAGTTTCAGGTACAGCTTCAGGAAATGTTACCTATAATAGAACTGTAGATTTTGTTGACGGAGATTTAAAAGGGTGGTTTTTAATGGGAGCACCTGTTGCAAGTCAAGATTATGATGATTCTTTTGTTACTGCAAATGATATTGCTGTAAAAGGTTCAAACAGAGGTATATCAACATATAATACTACAACAGATAATTGGGTATATCATCAAGGTGCTACAAGTGGAACTTTTGCTGCAGGTACAGGATATTCTGTAAAAAGAGGTTCAAGTTCTGGTACTGTTTCATTTACAGGAACTGTAAATGTTGATGATGCTGGTGTTAGTGTGCCACTTTCTAATACTGGAAGTAGATTTAACTTATTAGGAAATCCATATACAGCATATTTAAGTAGTGCTACTTTTTTAGATAATGAAGTTGGTATTTCAGATTCGAAAACAATGTGGGTTTATAATAAAAACTTAGGAACAAATGGTCAGTATGAACCAAAAACTGTTTTACAGAATTTTATTATTGCTCCAGGACAAGGTTTCTTTGTACAAGCAAATGCTGTAACACCTGGTTCATTCAATTTTAGTGAAGCGAATCAAAGTCATAATGGAACTGATACTTTCCAAAAAACTGCAAATGTTCAAGGAGAAATTACATTATCAATGACAGATGGAACTATCAATAACTATGGAAAAGTTTATTACGTAAACAAAGCAACCAAAAGTTTGGATATTGGTTATGAAGGAGAACTTTTTAGTGGACAAACTAATGATTTTGCAATATATACACATTTAGTTTCTAATAATGTTGGTAAAAAATATCAAGTACAATCTTTACCAAATTCAGATTATGAGAATATGATTGTTCCTGTTGGAATAAAAGCAGCTGCTGGAAAAGAAATTACTATTTCTGCAACTTCTTTAAATTTACCAGAAAACATTAAAGTATATCTTGAAGATAGAGCAATGAATGTTGTGACAGATTTAAATAGTGCTGATTATAAAGTTACTTTAAACAGTGCTTTAGATGGTGTTGGTAGATTCTTTTTAAGAACATCTGCATCTTCTGTACTTTCTACTGATACGAATACTTTATCAGGAATCAGTATTTATAAAACAAACAATGCTACTTTAAAAATAGTTGGTTTACAACAAGGTACTTCTAACGTTAAATTATTTAATATTTTAGGAAAACAAATTTTAAACAACTCTTTTGAAGCAACTGGTGCTAAAGAGATTTCTTTACCAAAATTAGCAACTGGAGTTTACATTGTTCAGTTAGAAACTGCAGCAGGTAAATTAAATAAGAAAATCATTTTAGAGTAATTACAAACCCAAAACGAAAACATCATGAAAAAACAAATAGATACTAAATCAGAAGAAATTACTCGTAAAGATGCTATTAAAAAAATAGGGAATTATGGTAAATATGCAGCATTAACAGCGTTGGGTACTTATATGATTTTAAACCCACAAAAAGCTCAAGCTAGTTCTGCTCCTTCTGCTCCAGGTACAGGATTTTAAAAAATAATATTTTTTAGATTAAATAATCAATAGATTATTTAAGTTTTAATTCCTTTTTTTCTAGAACTGAACAATAGAAATATTGTTCAGTTTTTTTGTTTTTATGAAAGGATGTTTCTGCTTAATAATAACTGAAATTCAAATATTCATTCTGTTAAAATGTTCTTTATTTTTTTATACAAAATCATATAATTTTCTTAAATTGTACCTTTGTATAATTGCTAGTAGTTTTAAAAATATATTCTTAAAATAGACTGTTAATATTCTGTATGATAATTTGTTAAGAATTATTGTGCTTTTTACGTATATTAATATTTAACGTTTTTAGATTTTTTGAACTCTTAATTCGCATAATTTATAAAGTGTTTATATGTTAAATAATTACAGTAAAGAAGATAAAGCATTATTAGCAGTAGATTGTATCATCTTTGGTTTTGATGGAGAAGACCTAAAAGTGTTACTAATTAAAAGAGATTTTGAGCCTGAAAAAGGAAAATGGTCTCTAATTGGTGGGTTTTTAAAGAAAGAAGAAGACTTAGATAAAGCAGCTATAAGAGTTTTAGATCATTTAACAGGTTTAGACAATGTGTATATGGAGCAGTTCTACGTATTTAGTAAAGTAGATAGAGATCCAGAAGAAAGAACAATTTCTGTTGCATATTATGCTTTAATCGATATCGATTCTCATAATAATGAAGGGACTCATTTAGAAACTGCAAAATGGTTCAGTTTAAAAGAAGCTCCAGAACTTATTTTTGATCATAACCAAATGTTAGAAAAAGCAGTTGCTAGATTAAAAAGAAGAACTAAAATAAAACCTATTGGCTTTGAACTTTTGCCAGATAAGTTTACAATGTTACAATTACAAAACCTTTACGAATCTGTTTTAGATGAAAAACTAGATAAAAGAAATTTTACTAGCAAAATTAATGCTTTAGGGATCTTAGTTAGGTTAAATGAAAAAGATAAAAGTTCCTCTAAAAAAGGTTCTTATTTATATCAATTTGATACAGATAAGTATAATGAAAAGCTAAAAGATGGTTTTGTGTTCAAAATTTAAATAGCCCTTTTTTTCAAAGATTTAGTCTTTAAATCACTTTTAATAGTATATTTTTCTTTAGAAAAACTTCAAGAAATTTTTAATGATTCTTTTAAGAAAATATTTTTTCTTAAAACATCATGTTTTATAAAATACCTGGATCCTTTAAAAGGTACAATTCCTAAACGTGTAATTTACAAAAGGTATTATTATAGGTCAATCAGACTTTTGTAATTATAAAAACATCAAAAATTTACATATAAACTCAGCTTTTTTTTACAATAAAGACAATTGTAAATACATGTAAATTGCTGAAGTGGTAAATGCTAAACAAACTTTTAGCATTAAGCTGACAAATACCTCAAAATCGCCCGTTTTTTTTCATCAAACTAAAGTGCTATTTCTACAGTTCTATGTTCAATAATGGGTTCGATTTAGATATCATTTAAAATAATTTTCCAAAATATATGTTTTTATAAATTTGTTTAAATCAATTTATAAAACTGAAATTAAGGTTGTTAAAGGTTTAATTAGTTGTTTATGGACGTTCAGTTTCATAAAAACTTAGTATAGAAACTTAAAATAATTTTAAACAATTAAAAATGCGAAACACTTAAAGTGTAAAACGAACACTTCTAAAAAATAAAATGCTATATTTGTTTCTGTATAAATTGTAAGGAATGAAAAATTATGTGATTGGTTTAGATTATGGTTCTGATTCTGTTCGTGGTGTTTTAATAGACACAGAAAATGGAGTAGAAATAGCCTCTGATGTTCACTGGTATAAAAGATGGAAAAATAATGCGTATTGTAACGCAAGTCTAAACCAGTTTAGGCAACATCCATTAGACCATATAGAAGGTTTAGAAAACACGATTAAATCAATAATGCATCAAACTAAAATAGATGCAAATTTGGTAAAAGGTATTTGTATTGATACTACTGGATCTTCACCAATTCCTGTTGATAAACAAGGAACTCCATTAGCACTTAAAAAAGGCTTTGAAGAAAATCCTAATGCAATGATGGTTCTTTGGAAAGATCACACAGCCATAGAAGAAGCTAACGAAATTAATGAATTAGCCGAAAATTGGATGGGAACAAATTTCACAAAATACGAAGGTGGAATTTATTCTTCTGAATGGTTTTGGGCAAAAATTTTACATGTAATTCGTGAAGATGAAGCTGTTAAAAATGCAGCACATTCTTGGATGGAACATTGTGATTTAATGACGTTTTTGCTAATCGAAAATAAAAATTTAAAATCATTTAAAAGAAGTAGATGTGCAGCTGGTCATAAAGCAATGTGGCATGAAGAATGGAATGGTTTACCTCCAACAGCGTTTTTAAATCAACTAGATTCTTACTTAGGAGATTTAAGAGAAAATTTATATACAGACACATTTACATCCAACGAAATTGCAGGAAATTTAAGTGTTGAATGGGCTCAAAAATTAGGTTTATCAACAAATACAGTTATTGCAGTTGGTACTTTTGATGCACATTCAGGAGCTGTAGGAGCAAAAATAGAAGAACATTCTTTGGTTAGAGTTATGGGAACTTCTACTTGCGATATTATGATTTCTACTCACGAACTTATTGGTAACAAAGCCGTTCGCGGAATTTGTGGACAAGTTGATGGTTCTGTAATTCCTGGTTTTATAGGTTTAGAAGCTGGGCAATCTGCTTTTGGAGATTTATTAGCTTGGTTTAAAGATGTTTTGTCATGGCCAATTCATAATCTAGTTTTAAATTCTGATGTACTTTCTCAAGATCAAAAAGAAAAATTACAATCAGAAATTGATGCTAATTTTATAAAAGTATTAAGTGAACAAGCTGAAAATATTTCTTTATCAGAAAGTATTCCAACAGCTTTAGATTGGATAAATGGAAGAAGAACTCCAGATGCAAATCAAGAATTAAAAGCAGCAATATCAAACTTAAACTTAGGTACAAAAGCACCACACATTTTTAAAGCATTAGTAAATGCAATCTGTTTTGGCGCTAAAAAAATTGTAGAACGTTTTGAAGAGGAAGGTATTCTAATCAATTCGATAATTGGTATTGGTGGTGTTGCAAGAAAATCGCCATTTATAATGCAAACGCTTGCCAACGTTTTAAATAAACCGATTAAAATTGCGGCTTCAGACCAAACACCTGCTCTTGGTGCAGCTATTTATGCAGCTGTTGCAGCAGGTATTTACCCAACTGTTTTAGCAGCAAGTCAAAAAATGGGAAGCGATTTTGAGGCAACCTATTATCCTGAACAAGAAAAGGTAGAAATCTATGAAAAAGGGTTAGAATCTTATAACGAATTAAGCTCTTTTGTAGAAAATATCACAAAAAATAATATACATGAACTCCAATTATAAAGCTTTAAAACAAGAATGTTATGAAGCTAATATCGCTTTAAACAATTTAGGATTGGTTATTTACACTTTTGGAAACGTAAGCGCAGTTGATAGAGAAAAAGGCGTTTTTGCTATAAAACCAAGTGGTGTTCCTTATGAACTTTTAAAACCAGAAGATATTGTTATTGTAGATTTTGATAACAATATTATTGAAGGAAAATTAAGACCCTCTTCAGATACCAAAACCCACGCATATTTATATAAAAAATGGAGTGATATTGGAGGAGTTGCACACACTCATGCAATGTATTCTGTAGCTTGGGCTCAATCGCAAAGAGATATTCCTATTTTCGGAACCACACATGCAGATCATTTAACGTCAGATATTCCTTGTGCACCACCAATGAGTGATGCATTAATTGAAGGAAATTACGAACACAATACTGGAATTCAAATTTTAGATTGTTTTAAAGAAAAAGAACTTTCTTACAAAGAAGTAGAAATGATTTTGATAGGAAATCATGGCCCATTCACTTGGGGTAAAGATGCAGCAAAAGCAGTTTATAATAGTAAAGTTTTAGAAACAGTGGCTCAAATGGCTGCTTTAACTTTACAGATAAATCCAAAATCACCAAGATTAAAAAATTCATTGATAAAGAAACATTACGAACGTAAGCATGGTAAGAATGCTTATTATGGTCAGTAAAAAGATAGCATAATTATGATAATAGATATATCTCAAAAAGAAATTTGGTTTGTTACAGGTAGTCAAGACTTGTATGGAGAAGAAACCTTAAAACAGGTGGCAAAAAATTCAGAAGAAATTGTAAAAGGTTTCAATGAATCTACTCATTTACCAGTTAAAATAGTTTGGAAACCTACAGTAAAATCTCCAGATGAAATTACTAACATCTGCCAAGAAGCAAATAACGAAAAAAACTGCATTGGTATTATTACTTGGATGCATACTTTTTCGCCAGCTAAAATGTGGATAAAAGGTTTAACCATTTTGAAAAAACCTTTGTGTCATTTACATACACAATACAATGCTCAAATTCCTTGGGAATCTATCAATATGGATTTTATGAATTTGAATCAATCTGCACATGGAGATCGAGAATTTGGTTTTATGATGAGCAGAATGCGTAAAAAACGTAAAGTTGTTGTGGGTCATTGGCAAGATGATCGTGTGCAAAGTAAATTAGGAATCTGGTCTAGAGTTGTTTTAGGTTGGGACGATTTACAGCATTTAAAAGTTGCCAGAATTGGAGACAATATGCGTGAAGTTGCTGTTACTGAAGGAGACAAAGTTGAAGCTCAAATGCGTTTTGGTTTTTCAGTTAATGGTTTCGATTCTTCAGATATTGTAAAGCATATTAATAAAGTAACAAATGCAGATATAGATAAACTATTAGCTGTTTATGAAGAAAGTTATACCTTGGCAAATTCAATTAAAAAAGGTGGTAAAGAAAGAGCATCTTTAGTAGAAGCAGCAAAAATTGAACTTGGTTTACGTGCATTTTTAGAAGAAGGAGGCTACAAAGCGTTTACGGATACTTTTGAAAATCTAGGAGAAATAAAACAATTGCCAGGAATTGCTGTGCAAAGATTAATGGCAGATGGTTATGGTTTTGGTGGAGAAGGAGATTGGAAAACAGCAGCAATTGTAAGAGCTTTAAAAGTAATGAATGTCGGTTTAAAAGGTGGTGTTTCTTTTATGGAAGATTATACCTATCATTTTACACCACAAAAATCTTACGTTTTGGGTTCTCACATGTTAGAAATTTGTCCAAATATTGCTGAAGGTAAACCTACTTGCGAAGTTCATCCTTTAGGGATTGGTGGTAAAGAAGCTCCTATAAGATTAGTATTTAATACACCTCCTGGAGATGCAATTAATGTGTCTTTAGTTGATATGGGAAATAGATTTAGATTGATTGTAAACGAAGTAGAAGCTATAAAACCAATAGCAGATTTACCAAATTTACCTGTTGCAAGAGTTTTATGGGATGCAAAACCAACCTTAGAGATTGCAGCAAATGCTTGGATTTTGGCTGGTGGAGCACATCATACAGCTTATTGCCAATCAATTAATACAGAATATATGGAAGATTTAGCGGATATTGCTGGTATAGAATTATTAGTGATTGATGATAGAACAAATGTGAGAGATTTTAAAGATAAAATAAATGCTAACGAAGCTTATTACCACATGTTTCAACATGGATTATAAACAACACAATCAATCAAAAAACAATTAAATTATGGGCATTATCTCATTTGTAGGATTCACATTATTAGTAGCAATTATTGCTTATTTATCTACACGTAAAACAGATGAAAATTCATCTGATGGTTACTTTTTAGGAGGTAGAAGTTTAACAGGCCCAATTATTGCTGGTTCTTTATTGTTAACTAACTTATCTACAGAGCAAATTGTGGGTATGAATGGTGTGTCTTTTAGTGATGGTTTGCCAATTATTGCATATGAAGTTCTTGCAGCGATTGCAATGGTTTTTACAGCATTTGTTTTATTACCTAAATACTTGAAAAGTGGAATTGCTACAATTCCACAATTTTTAGAAAAAAGATATAGCAAGAATACAAAAACCATTGTTTCGTTATTGTTTTTATTAGGATATGCAATTTCTATGTTGCCAACAGTTTTATATTCTGGTGCATTAGCAATTAATACCATGTTTGATATTCCTGAAGCCTTAGGTATAGGTGCAGAACCAGCACTTTGGGTAACAGTTTGGTCTATTGGAATAATAGGAAGTATCTACGCCATTTTTGGAGGATTAAGAGCAGTAGCTGTTTCAGATGCCATAAATGCAGTAGGTTTAATTGTTGGGGGTTTATTAATTCCGGTTTTTGGATTGATGTATATTGGAGATGGAAATGTACTTACAGGATTAGATACACTAACAACAGCACTTCCAGAAAAGTTTAACATTATAGGTGGTCCTGAATCTAATGTTCCTTTTTGGACGCTTTTTACAGGAATGATTATTGTTAATTTTTATTATTGGGGAACCAATCAAGCAATTATTCAGAGAGCATTAGGTGCTAAAAACTTAAAAGAAGGTCAAAAAGGATTATTATTAGCCGCATTTTTTAAGATTTTAGGACCCATAATTTTGGTTTTACCAGGTATTATAGCCTTCTATATTTTTAATGGAGACATTGCAAATGCAGATGAAGCATATCCAATGTTGGTTAAAAAAGTTTTACCTGCAGCATTTGTAGGCTTTTTTGCAGCAGTTTTGTTTGGAGCAATTTTAAGTTCATTTAACAGTGCATTAAATAGTTCTGTTACTTTATTTGGACTCGATTTTTACAAACAACATATTAATAAAGATGCTTCTGAGGTTAAAGTAGTAAAAGCTGGTAAAACTTTTGGTGTTGTTTTAGCGCTATTTTCTATGTCTATAGCACCTCTTTTATATGGTGTTCAAGGTGGTATTTTTACGTATTTACAAGAGTTAAATGGTACACACAGTGTACCAATTTTAGCTATTATTATTGTTGGTATATTTTCGAAACGTGTTACTGCAAAAGGAGCGAATTTGGCTATTTTATTTAGTGTAATTACTTACTTAGTTGCTTTATATATTATTAGGCCAATTAGTCTAGAAAATGGTACATATTTTCCGCATTTTTTACATTTAATGGGGATGATATTTGTAATTGCATTAATAATCATGTTTACAGTTAGTTATTTTAAACCTAGAGAAACAGATTATGTTCAGGTGTATACAAAACAGGTAGATATTACAAATTGGAAATATTTAAAACCAGTTGGTTTTACTGTTTGTGCAATCGTAATTGCAATCTATATTTATTTTGCTAATTAAAAAAAATTACTGAAGTTTTTAAATGATTTAAGAACCTCTATCCTTTAAATAATATTTAATATGAAATCTTATTTTTCTTTATCTTATTTCGTACTGTTTTTTTGTGGATTGATGAGTATCGTTTCTTGTCAAACAAAAAAGCCAGCTATCCCAAAAGATTTAGCTGAACAACAAGTAATTCCAAAACCTGTTTCTGTTACTGCTACAGGAAGTTCTTTTGAAATTGATGAAAATACAGTTGTAGAATATCAAACAGAAAATTTAAAACCGATTGCAGAGTATCTTGTAAAGTTATTAAAACCAGCAACTGGTTTTGACTTTCCTGTAAAAGAAGCAACATCAAAAGCATCTTCAAATCGTATTTTTTTAATGTTAACAGATAGTGTTTCAACAATGGAAGGCTATCAACTAGAAATTACAGAAGAGGGTATTTTAATCAAAGCAAATAAACCAGCAGGATTGTTTTATGGTGTACAAACTTTACGTCAATTATTACCTGCAAGTATCGAAAAAGGAGTTAAGATTTCTGAAACTTTATTAGTAGCAACAGGTACTATTAAAGATAATCCTTCTTATGGTTATCGAGGAGCAATGTTAGATGTTTCTCGTCACTTTTTTGGAGTAGATGATGTAAAAAGAGTCATTCGTTTATTATCAATTTATAAAATAAACAGACTTCATTTACATTTATCTGATGATCAAGGTTGGCGAATAGAAATTAAATCTTGGCCAAAATTAACAGAGATTGGTGGTAGTAGCGAAGTTGGTGGTGGTGAAGGTGGTTTTTACACACAAGAACAATATAAAGAAATTGTAAAATTTGCCCAAGATCATTTTATAACAGTTATTCCAGAGATTGATATGCCAGGTCATACCAATGCAGCTTTGGCTTCTTATCCTGAATTAAATTGCGATGGAAAAGCACCAGAATTGTATCATGGAACCAAAGTTGGTTTTAGTTCTTTATGTATTGATAAAGAAATTACGTATACGTTTGTAGACGATGTTATTCGTGAACTAGCAGCAATAACTCCAGGAGAATATATTCATATTGGTGGAGACGAATCTCATGCTACTGAAAAGAAAGATTTTATAAAATTCATCAACAAAACACAGAAAATTGTAGAGAAATATGGCAAAAAAGTACAAGGTTGGGATGAGATTGCTCATACTGATTTGTTGCCAAGTACTGTTGTGCAGTTTTGGTCTCAAAAAGGCGATAATGCTTTAGAAGGTGTAGAAAAAGGAGCTAAAATTTTAATGTCACCAGCTCAAAGAGCATATATGGATATTAAATACGATTCTATTACAAGAATAGGTTTAATGTGGGCAGGTCTTACAGAAGTTGATGATGCTTACAATTGGGCTTTAGAAACCTATCAAGAAGGGATATCAAAAGAAAATATTATTGGTATTGAAGCGCCTCTTTGGACAGAAACTGTGCAAACTATGAATGATATTGAATATATGGTTTTTCCTAGAGTTTTAGGTTTTGCAGAAATAGGATGGACACCAACTTCTCAAAGAAATTGGGAGGAATATAAAGTAAGATTAGGAAAGCATAAAGATAGATTTGACGCTTTAGGAATCGATTATTATCCTTCTAAATTAGTGCCTTGGGTTTCTTCTAAAACCACTGAAGAAAAAGAGGTTAAAATTAAGCCCTAAAATAACAGATTCACAACCCTAAAAAGTGTCATAAAGTTGATGAATTAAAATTTTAGTTCTTTTTATTCTAGCTACTAAAATCAAAAATTATTGGTTATAAAAATGCCTTAACATTTATTATAAAACTTCTATTTACTATAAAAAGTTAAACAGATTTACGATGAAAAAAAACCTATCAACATATATTTTAATATTTGTTTTTACATCATTATATGCTCAAAAACCATTTAAAGGAGGTGAAATTTATTCAAATGAAAAGGTTTTATATGGCAAATTTGAAATGCGAATGAAAATGATAAAAGGTGGTGGAATGCTATCTACATTTTACACGATAGAACATAAATCTAAAATAAAAAACCATTGGTCAGAGATTGATATTGAAGTTCTTGGAAAAGAAAATGCACAAATATTATCTACAAATATGTTTATCAATGATAAAAATGGTGAATTATTACACACAGTTTTAGAGGTAAATTTAGACTATTCTTTAGCTGACGATTTTCATACTTATACATTAGAATGGACTCCAGAATATGTAGCTTGGTTTATTGATGGAAAAGAAATTAGACGTAAAACTGGTGATTTTGTAAATCATATGAATATTCCACAAGAGTATCGATTTAATGCTTGGATTTCTAGCACACCAGCTTGGGTTGGCACTATAGATACATCTGCAATGCCAGCATATCAATATGTAGATTGGGTTGCGTATTCAAGTTACAACGATTCTACAAAAGATTTTACGAAACAATGGCGTGATGAATTTAATTCGTTTGATAAAAAACGTTGGAAAAAAGGTGATTGGACTTTTGATGGTAATGAGGTTGATTTTGTAGAAGAAAACGTTTTTATCGAAAATGGTAAGTTGGTTTTAGCCATTACAGAATCAAAAGAAGAAAAAGAAACTAAATAAAATTTATAAATAAGAAAACAACAATTGTTTTATCAACTTAAAATAAAATTTGTGTTTTCTATTTCAAATTAAAAATTTTAGTTTGATAAAATAATATTAAAGAATCATGAAAAAAATAGTATCAACATGTATAGCACTATTGTTTTTAACTACAATATTTGCACAAAAGCCATTTGATGGAGCAGAAGTTTACTCAAAAAATAAAGTTTTGTATGGTAAATTCGAAATGCGCATGAAGATGATAAAAGGTGGTGGAATGTTATCTACTTTTTATACAATTGAGCATTTTCCTGATGGTTCAAATCCTCATTGGTCTGAAATAGATATTGAGGTTCTTGGAAAAAACAATGCTCAAATAATGTCTACCAATTTATTTATAAATGATTCTAATGGAAATTTATTACATACAGAAAAGCAAATAGTTAAGGATTTTTCTTTAGCTGATGATTTTCATGTATATGCCATAGAATGGACACCAACATATATTGCTTGGTTTATTGATGGTAATGAAGTGCGTAGAAAAACAGGTGCTTTTGTAACACACATGAATGTTCCTCAAGCATATCGATTTAATGCGTGGATTTCTAATTCTATTCCTTGGGTTGGTGCTATTGATAAAACTGCAATGCCTGCAAAACAATCTGTAGATTGGTTAGAATATTCTAGTTACAATGTTGCAACTGAAAAATTCACAAAAGAATGGCGAGATGATTTTAACAATTTTGATAGTTCACGTTGGTCAAAAGCACAATGGACATTTGGTGGGAATCAAGTTGATTTTGTTCCTCAAAATGTTACGATTGAAGATGGTAATTTAGTGTTGGCAATTACAGATCCTAATGCTGTTTTAAATGTATCCGAAGAAATTATTCCTGATTCCTTTACTGCAAGATATTTTTCTAACAGTAAAGAGATTCAAATAATGGGTACAGAAAGTGGTAATTATAAAACAAAATTATATGATATTACTGGAAAAGTATTATTCTCAAAAGAATTTAATTCTAAGAATTTTACAATTCCCTGTTCAACTATTAAAACAGGTTTATACATAGTTTCTATTTCTAATAATGGAAAACTATTCAGAAAAAAAATAGTTATTAATTAATCTGAATGACTAAAACTACACCATATCAAAAACTACTTTGGGTTTTTTGTTTGATACTCATAATTTCATGCAATAAACCAGTAGAAACGAACCCTAAAGCTGATTTAAATCTTCATGAAAATAAGACTTTAATGGCAATATTTGCACATCCAGATGATGAGATTGCTATTTCTCCCATCCTTGCAAAATATGCTAAAGAAGGCGCAAATATTCATTTGGTTTTTGTTACTGATGGTTCTAAAGGCGTTACAGAATATGCTAATATTCCTGCAGGAGATTCTCTTGCAAAAGTGCGTTCTGAAGAAGCATTATGTTTAACCAAAACCCTGGGTATTAATCCTCCTATTTTATTAAATTATACAGATGGTGATTTAGCAGAATACGAAAATATCTATTCTTTAGATGATAAGATTAATGACCTACTTATAAAACACCAGCCTAATGTTGTCATAACTTTTGGTCCTGGAGGAGAATATGGGCATTCTGATCATAGAATGGTTAGTAATATTGTTACAGAAGTGTTTCAAAGAGAAGCATCTGATACCTTAAAACAACTCCTTTATTATGGTTTTCCTAAAGAATATAAAAATAACAATCTTAAGTTAAAATCAAAAGTAGGAAACTGGTTTTATGAGAATTGGAAAACTACTCAAAAAAGATTTCTAACATACAGGATACCATTTAATGAAGAAGATTTAAAGTTGGGCTATAAGGCCTCTAGTTGTCATAAATCTCAGTATACTAATGAAACCATAGATGATTTATTCGGAATAATAAAACTAACGGATCATGTAATTTACTTAAGACCTTGGAATGGATCCAAGGAGATAAGTAATAATATTTTTGATTAAAAAAAAAAGGATAAAGTATGAGTAATACTACCAAAAACCGACTTCTTTCACTAGACACACTTCGCGGATTTGATATGTTTTGGATTATTGGTGGAGAATATTTTTTTCTTGCACTTAGTAAGTACACAGATTGGTTATGGTTAGATAAAATGGCTATCCAATTAGAGCATGCAGAATGGGAAGGATTTCACGCCTTTGATCTTGTTTTTCCGCTTTTTATGTTTATTTCTGGAGTCGCAATTCCTTATGCTATATTTAGCAAATTAGAGAAAGGTGTCCCCAAAAAGCAAATATATTTTAAAGTTTTTAAAAGAGCCTTCTTACTTATAATTTTAGGAATAGTTTACAATGGAGGGCTTAGTTTTCAATTCGAAAACTTTAGAGTAGCTAGTGTTTTAGGACAAATAGGACTTGCCTATCTAATAGCAGCAATTATTGTAATAAATACAGGATCTTTTAAAGCAATTGGTATTTGGACCATAGGAATTCTTTTAGGATATGCTTTGTTGCAATTATTTGTGCCAGTTCCTGAGTTTGGTGCTGGTTTATTAACACCAGCAGGATCTATTAATGGGTATATAGATCGTTTATTTTTACCTGGTCAGCTTTATGGAAAAGTATTTGATCCTGAAGGCATATTATGTATTATTTCAGCATCAGCAATTATTCTAATGGGTACTTTAGCAGGTATTTTATTACGCACAAATAATTATAAACCACTCAAAAAAGTGGTGATACTGAATGCATCTGGGATACTATTAATAATGTCTGCTTTAATTTTAGATACTTGGTATCCAATAATAAAATCTATTTGGACTTCAACTTTTAATCTTTTAACTGGTGGAATAAGTTTGCTATTACTTGCATTCTTTTATTTAATTATTGATGTATGGAAATTCCAAAAATGGACCTTCTTTTTCAGAATTATTGGTATGAATTCCATTGCAATTTATCTAGCTGTAAGAATAATTGATTTTAGATATACGTCAAGATTTTTATTTGGAGGTTTAGCAGATTTATTTGGAAATTTTGAACCTGTAATACTTGTTTTAGGACTTCTTTGTATAGAATGGTTGTTTCTCTACATCCTTTATAAAAAGAATATTTTTCTTAAAGTTTAACTTTTAAAGTTCATAAGGTGATGAAAAATAGCGATTACACTAAAAGGAAATTTAATGAATATATAATAAAAAAATTGTTATTCGTGTTTTTAGCTGTGCTTGTTTTTTTAAGCTGTAAAGACAAAAAAGATAATTTAGTTATAAAAGAAATTAATACCAATTGGACTTTTCAAGAAATAAATGGAACAAATTCAGGAACAGCGAAAGTGCCTGGAACTATTCACACAGATTTAATAGATAATAAACTAATCGAAGATCCATTTTACAGAACGAATGAAAAAAAAATACAGTGGATAGATAAAAAAGATTGGGAATATAAAACCACTTTTAAAGTTGCTCCAGAAATGCATCAGAAAAAAAACATTGTTTTAAATTTTGATGGTTTAGATACCTATGCAGACGTTTATTTAAATGATACTTTAATCTTACAGGCAAATAATATGTTTCGCTCTTGGGAGGTTGATGTAAAAAAGTTTGTGAAGCAAGGAGATAATCAACTAAAAGTAATATTACACTCGCCAATAAAAAAAGGTTTGGCATTGTTAGAAGCTTCTCCTTATGGATTTCCTGCAAATATGGATCAATCTGAAAATGGAGAAATAGGAGATAAAAAAATCTCTATGTTTACACGAAAAGCTGGCTATCATTATGGTTGGGATTGGGGACCAAGATTGGTTACTTCAGGGATATGGAAACCAATTACATTAAAAGCTTGGGATGTACTTAGAATAACAGATGTTTTTATTAAACAACCCAATATCACTAAAGAAGAAGCTAAAATAGAATTTGAGGTTTCTGTGAATGTTGATGAAAATTTCCTCGGAAAAATAAATATTTTAAATACAGAAACACAAACTGTTTATAAATTTATTCCAGTAAATTTTTCATCAAAAGAAGATAAAATAGCCATTCCAATATCTATAAAAAAACCAAAATTATGGTGGTCTAAGGGTTTAGGAGATCCAAATATGTATCATTTTACTGTGCAAATTGTAAATGAAGATGATACTGAAATTTCAAGAAAAGAAATTTCTACAGGCTTAAGAAGTATAAAACTCATCAGAAAAAAAGATACAGTTGGCGAATCCTTTTTGTTCGAAATTAATGGAATTCCGACTTTTATAAAAGGGGCAAATTATATTCCTAATGATAGTTTTTTAACAAGAGTTAGCAACGAAGATTACGAAAAAGTTATAAAAGATGCTGTAGATGCCAATATGAATATGTTGCGTGTTTGGGGAGGTGGAATTTATGAAAACGATTATTTTTATGAATTAGCAGATAAAAACGGACTCTTAATTTGGCAAGATTTTATGTTCGCGTGTGCAATGTATCCTGGAGATAAAGCCTTTTTAGAAAACATAAAACAAGAAGCGATTGACAATGTTGTGCGTTTAAGAAACCATCCAAGTATTGCACTTTGGTGTGGTAATAACGAGATTAGTTGGGCTTGGAGTTTTACTGATAATCCTGGTTGGGGCTGGAAAGATTTATACACAAAAGAACAGCAGAAAGAGGTTGCACAAACGTATTTAGATATTTTTCATGCTATTTTACCAGAAGTTGTAAAAACATATTCTAATAATACAGATTATTGGCCTTCTTCTCCACAAGCTGGTTTTGAACCAGAAAAATATCCTGGTTATGAGAATACTTCTGGAGACATGCATTATTGGGGTGTTTGGCACAATAAACATCTTTTTGAAGACTTCGAAAAATACAAAGCGCGTTTTATGAGCGAATATGGTTTTCAATCTTTTCCTGATTTTGAAACTGTAAAAAAATACGCACTTCCAGAAGATTTTGATATTGAGAGTGAAGTAATGGCATCTCATCAAAGAAGTGGAATTGGCAATCTTCGAATTAAAGAATATATGAGTTGGTATTATAAAGTATCATCAAAATTTGAGGATTTTTTATATATGAGTCAGGTTTTACAAGCAAGAGCTTTAAAGACAGCTATTGAAGCACATAGAAGAGCAATGCCATATACAATGGGAACTATGTATTGGCAAATTAACGATTGTTGGCCAGTAGCAAGTTGGAGTAGCACAGATTATTACAAAAAATGGAAAGCGTCTCATTATGCTATTAAAAAAGCATACGAACCAGTTTTGTTAACCATTCATCAAGAGAAAGAAGAGTTAATAATTCATGGTATTTCTGATAAATTAGAAGATTTAAAAGGCATTTTAAAATTAACCATTTTAGATTTTAATGGTGAAAATTTATCAGTTGAAAATCATAAAGTTGTACTCCATAAAAACACAAGTACAGAAATATTTAAAACATCAATTCAAAAAATTAGTAAAAACTTTAATAAAAATGAAATTGTGTTGAAGGTAGAGTTTTATCAAAATGATGAAAATTTAATTGCTAAAAAATTATTTTATTTTGAAAAACCCAAGGATCTAAACTTTGAAAAACCCAACATTAAAACTGAAATAATTAAGAATGATGGGAAGAGCTATTTAGTAATTTCTTCAGATAAATTAGTCAAAAACTTGTACATCAACTTTAAAGATAAAAACATTTTTATTGATGATAATTATTTTGATTTGCTACCAAATGAAGAGGTCTCATTAGAATTAATAGCAACAGAAATGATAGATTTAAATGAGATAGAATTTCAATATTTAACAAAATAAAAAAATAAAGATGATAGAGCATCAAAGAGAATTTATAAATTTCAGAAAACATATTTCAACGATTATTTTTGTGCTTTTTATAAGTATTTCTTTTAGTCAAAATGAAAAATGTTACGATTCTAAACTATTTATTAGTCAATTAGATACGCTTAAATATCGAATCATGATGCCCGAAAATTTTGATGCTTCTAAGCAATATCCAATCGTGTTATTTTTACATGGTGCAGGAGAAAGAGGCAATGATAATAAGGCACAATTAATTCATGGTAGTAGTTTGTTTGCATCAGAAAAAAACAGAAAAAATTTTCCTGCAATTGTAGTTTTTCCACAATGTCCAACAGATTCTTACTGGGCAAATGTAAATATTGATAGAAGTTCTTATCCTTTAAAAATAGAATTTCCAGAAAATAAAACGCCTACAAAACCACTGGAATTGGTTATGGAGCTCATGGATGATTTAGCTTCGAAACCGTATGTAAATAAAAATCAAATATATGTTGGAGGAATGTCTATGGGAGGAATGGGAACTTTTGAAATCTTAGCTCGAAAGCCAAAAATGTTTGCTGCTGCTATTGCTATTTGTGGAGCTGGTAATCCTAATTTATCAAAAGAATATGCAGAATCTACACCACTTTGGGTTTTTCACGGAGCAAAAGATAATGTCGTAAATCCGCAAGAATCTTTAAAAATGGTCAGTGGAATTTTAAAATATGGAGGTTTTCCGCATTTTACACTTTACGCAAATCATACTCATAATAGTTGGGATAGTGCTTTTGCAGAACCAGAATTATTGTCTTGGTTATTTTCTAATATTAAAAATTAAAAACATGAATAAATTATTTAAATCTTCAATTATAACCATATTAATTTTAGGTATTTTTAGTTGTAAAACAACAAAAGTTGAGCAAAATACAACTACAACTATTTCAGAAACCAAAACAGTTGTTAAAACTAAACTTGACCTAAAAGTAGATTCTTTAATGAGTTTAATGACGCTGAAAGAAAAAATTGGACAAACAGTTATGTATGCTGGAGATTTAACTGTAACAGGTCCTGTTGTAAGTAATGATAATCAGAAATATGTAAAACAAGGTGATGTTGGTGCTATGCTAAATGTGTTTTCTGTAAAAGCAACTAGAGATTTACAAAAAATTGCAGTTGAAGAAACACGTTTAGGGATTCCTTTATTGTTTGGTTATGATGTAATTCACGGCTTTAAAACTATTTTTCCAATCAATTTAGGGTTGGCTGCAAGTTGGGATTTAGCAGGTATAGAAAAAGGTTCGCGAATTGCAGCAGAAGAAGCATCTGCAGTGGGTATTCATTGGACATTTGCACCTATGATTGATATTAGTAGAGATCCAAGATGGGGTCGTATTTCTGAAAGTGCAGGAGAAGATGTGTATTTAACAAGTAAAATTGGTCAGGCTTATGTAAGAGGTTTTCAAGGAGATGACTTATCAAAACACAATACAATCCTTGCTACTGCAAAACATTTTGTTGGTTATGGAGCAGCACAAGCTGGTCGTGATTATCATACTGTAAATATGGGGCAAGATGAATTAAGAAACGTGTATTTACCTCCTTTTAAAGCAACTGTTGATGCTGGTGTAGAAACCTTTATGACTGCTTTTAATGAATTAAATGGAGTTCCTGCAACAGGAAATAAATTTATTTTTAATGATATTTTAAGAGACGAATGGAACTTTAAAGGCTTTGTAGTAACCGATTATTTTGCCATTAATGAAATGGTTGTTCATGGTTATGCAAAAGATAGAAAACATGCAACTAAATTAGCAATTGAAGCAGGTGTAGACCAAGATATGATGAGTAATACCAATCATTTATATTTAGAAGAATTGGTAAATGAGGGTAAAGTTGATGAAGAACTTGTAAATATTGCTTGTAGAAGAGTTTTATTAACAAAATTCAAATTAGGTTTATTTGAGGATCCTTATAAATATTCTGATGAAAAACGAGAAAAAGAAACAATTTACAAACCAGCTTTTTTAGAGGAAGCTCGTAAATCTGCAGCAATGTCATCGGTTTTATTAAAAAATGATGAGGCATCACTTCCTTTAAAAAAAACACAAACAATTGCGTTGGTTGGACCATTAGTAAATGATAAAGAAAATATCATTGGAAATTGGGCAGCAGAAGGAGATAGAAATGGAAAAGCGATTAGTATACATCAAGGGATTCAAGAATATTTAGGCAATTCTAAGATCATTTTTGCAAAAGGATCTGAAATTGAAAGCGATGATGAAAGTGGTTTTGTTGATGCCATAAATGCCGCTAAAAAAGCAGATAAAATTGTAATGGTTTTAGGTGAAGACTATAAAATGAGTGGAGAAGCAGCTTCTAGAACTAATATAAAATTACCAGGAAAACAAACCGATTTAATTAAAGCAATTAGAAAAGCAGTACCCAATAAAAAAATTATTTTAGTGTTGATGAATGGGCGTCCTTTAGATTTGTCTGAAGAAGATATTTTGGCAGATGCTATTTTAGAAGTTTGGTTCCCTGGAACAAGTGGAGGTCTAGGTGTTGCAGATGTGTTGTTTGGAACTTACAATCCTTCAGCAAAATTGCCAGTTACTTTTCCAAGAACTTTAGGGCAAGTGCCAATTTATTATAACATGAAAAGAGCAGGAAGACCAAACCATAATGACAATCCTAAGGAAAGATATACCTCTAATTATTTAGATTCAAAAAATAGTCCTTTATATGCTTTTGGTCATGGGTTGAGTTATACAAATTTCGAATATTCAGAACTTGAATTATCAGCAACAAAAATTGGATTTTCAGATACGTTAACAGCTTCTGTAACTATTAAAAATACAGGAAATTACGATGGTCATGAAATTGTTCAATTATATATTCATGATAAGGTTGGAAGCCTTACAAGACCTGTAAAGGAATTAAAAGGATTTCAAAAAATACACTTTAAAAAAGGGGAAACCAAAGTTGTTACTTTTAAGTTAACTGTTGAAGATTTAAAATTTTACACGCCAAATAATAAGTTTGAAGCAGAACCTGGCGATTTTAATATTGCTATTAAAGGAAGTTCAAATTTTAATTTTAAGCACACATTTACTTTAGAATAATAAACTTGTTGAATCATACTCCGTAATCAGTTTACATAAAAAAGAAGCCAAAGAACATAATTCTTTGGCTTCTTTTTTTATGTTATATATTAAATGTTTACCCTAAATAATAACGTAAAAATTCTGTTTTAGATTTACTCTGTAAACGTCTAATAGCTCTTTGTTTTACTTGTCTTACACGTTCTCTTGTTAAATCAAACTGTTCACCAATTTCTGCTAAACTACAAGGAGATTTACGTCCAATTCCATAAAACATTTTAATAACTTTTGCCTCCTTTTGAGATAACGTTCCTAAAGCTCTATCAATTTCAGTAGTTAAAGATTGTTTCATTAATTCGTTATCTGGTCTTGGCGAATCTCCAGATTGTAAAACATTATACATATTAGAATCTTCACCTTCTCTAAAAGGAGCATCCATAGAAATATGTCTGCCAGAATTTTTCATACTTTGCTCAACACTACTAACAGTAGTATCTAATTCATTCGCAATTTCCACATACGTAGGTATTCTTTCATTACGTTGTTCTAATTTCGAGTATATTTTTTTAATCTTACTAATACTTCCAATCTTATTCAAAGGCAAACGTACAATTCTAGATTGATCTGCTAATGCAGACATAATCGACTGACGAATCCACCAAACAGCATAAGAAATAAACTTAAAACCTCTAGTTTCATCAAAACGTTTTGCAGCTTTTACCAAGCCTAAATTACCTTCATTAATTAAATCCGATAATTTTAAACCTTGATTTTGATATTGTTTTGCCACAGAAACAACAAATCGTAAGTTCGCTTTCACCAATTGATCTAATGCTTTACCATCTCCTTTTTTTATTTTCAAAGCCAATTCAACTTCCTCATCAGCAGTTATTAAGCCAATTTTACTAATTTCTTGAAAATATTTATCTAAAGATTTTGCATCACGATTGGTTACTTGTTTACTTATTTTAAGTTGTCTCATATATAGTATAAAGTTTTTAAAGATTAATATTAAATAAATAGATTACAATCATCGCAGTTTTTTATTTTGCCATAATACGTTTCTCTATATTTATGTAGTGTTTTTGTTGGGATGCCTAAAACGTATTTTTTAATATAAGTAACACGTGAGTTTAACATACCCATTGCAGAAGAATAATATTTTTCTTGTTTTGTTCTTCTTTTAATTTGAATAATTTTCATAATAATAAATTTAGAAATGCTCAAAAAAGCATTTTTAAGTTTGATAATAAAATATTTTGGTTGAATATCTTTTGTGCAAAAAAAAGATGCAAAAAAGTTAGCTAGAAAGCTTGATTGCTAAAATTATGAGAGTGATGAACAAAAAGTCTAAAATTGAAATTATAGCACTTGATATTTTGATTACGAAAAATTGATGTAATTCTCATAGAGTGCAAAAATACGAAAAATAAGTCGATTTTGCTAAAAAATAGCACATTATTATCATTTTTTGTTTAAAAACGATAAAAAATACCCTTTTTTTGTCAATTTTCAAAAGAGTTAAAGTTTGAGTTGTTTGTGTTAAGTAAGTCCAAATTATTCTTGTAATTTTGCAGCAACCCCAAAACACACAATCATGAAAATGATTCATAAATTTATATTTATAATAACTGTAATACTTTTTACTTCTTGTAGTTCCAGTTCTAAAGCAGATCGTATTAATAGTAATCTAGTTGATAATAAGAATATATCACTCTTAAATATCGATGATGATCAAAAAGTAATCATCAGAAAAGATTATTATGGTACGTATTCTTTTAGCAGTTGGAACGCTTACAACGTAGCAAATACACAGATTCACCAAGTTAAGAATTTAAAATATAATAGTTCTGTAGAGCGTATCGAAAATTTAGAAAGAAACATCTCAAAATTATCTTCAACAATTCCTGATTGGTTAGAAACTAATAAAGTTTTAAAAAAGATTGAAGATGTTAAAGAAGAATACGCAACTTTATTAAATGAGAAAGATAAGTCTACAAAAGATATTAGAGAAAACTGGGAAGTGTTAAGCAACGAATTTGATGAATTGCGTGAAGAGTTAAATGAAACAGTAAAAGATTATAGAACTGAATAGTGTAAGTATCCTTCTCAATTTAGATACATTTCAATTCTAAAAGTGTTATTTTTATATACCAATCAAACTCAAAAAGTACTATGAAAACATTTTTAAAGATTTTATTAACGGCTTTAGCAGTAATACTTTTAGCAAACATTTTACCAGGAGTAGAAGTTGCAGGTTATCTTTCTGCAATTATTGTGGCTATTGTAATTGCTTTACTAAACATGATAGTAAGACCACTTTTAATTTTTTTAACATTGCCTGCAACCTTAATAACTTTTGGGTTGTTCATTTTTGTAATCAACGCAATTATAATTTTATTGGCAGATAATTTAGTTGATGGTTTTACAGTAACAGGTTTTTGGGCAGCACTTTTCTTTAGTATTTTACTATCTATTTTTAGATCTTTTTTATTTTCTTTATTAGATGATAAAAAAAAATAGTTAATCCTTAAAAGCAGCTCTTTGTAAACGATCGTTCATCGATTTTCCTAAACCGAAATCTGGCATTTCTTCTACAATTATTACCTCTAAATTTAAAGAATCTAATTGATGCAAACTGTCGTACAATTTTGAGGCAGCCTCTTGCAAGTTTTTTTCTTCGGATAAAATAATTTGAGTATCAATTTTATCACTCTTATAAGAAGTATTAAACGTTAAAATCCCTATTTTTTTATTGGGATGTTTTTCAATTTCTGATGCAATATCCGTGGTTAAAATAGTTCGCGTTTTTGGAGAATAATGTTTGTTCAACATTCCTGGAGCATCTGGATTTTCTTCCTTTTTATTTTTGATGGAAATTTTACCAACAACAGCTTCAATATCTTCTACAGACAAAGCACCTAATCTGTAAATAACAGGTTCATTATCTTCAAAACCAATTATGGTAGATTCTATTCCATTTTTGCAAAAACCCCCATCTAAAACCATTTTAAGTTCGTCTTTAAAATAATTCTCTACGTGTTCTGGTTTTGTTGGGCTAATATTATTAAAAGGGTTTGCACTTGGTGCTGCTAAAGGAAAAGACAGCTGTTCTAAAAGCGATAAAGTTACAGGATGATTTGGTACACGAACTGCAACAGTATCTTTGCCTGCAGTAATTATATTAGGAATATTTCTATTTTTTTTTAGGACTAAAGTCATAGAACCAGGCCAAAAAGTATTTGCTAAGATTCTCGCTTTTTCAGGAATTTCAGCAACAATAGTTTCCAACTCATCTACAGATGAAATATGCACAATTAAAGGATTAAAAAACGGACGCTTTTTAGTTTCGAAAATACGTTTAATTGCTTTTTCGCTAAAAATATTACCAGCTAAACCATACACAGTTTCTGTAGGAATTGCCACCAATTCTTCGTTTTCTAATAACGAAATTGCTTTTTGTATGTCTTTGGAAATGATGCTCATAATTGTTTGCAAAATTACATATAAAATCATTAGATTTTTTAAAAATCAGCATCAACTGTAAAACTCATTTTTTTGTGAGTTGTTGGATGCAAAAATTCAATAAATTGAGCATGCAAATGCAATCGATTTGCTTTTTTACCATACAAATCATCACCCAAAATAGGAGTGTTTAATCCATTTTTATGAGCTGCATGCACTCGTAATTGATGTGTTCTACCAGTAATTGGATAAAAATAAACCCGAGTTTTTCCATTTTCTTTATTGATGATTTCCCAATTAGTTTCTGCATTTTTACCATGCACAAAATCTACTAGTTGTTTGGGTCTGTCATCTAAATCTACTCTAATTGGCAATTGAATATTTCCACTTTTTTCAGCCAAATCTCCATTTAATAAAGCAACATAGCGTTTTTTTACAGTTCTGTTTATAAACTGACTTTGTAAAATTTTATTGGCTTCTTTGGTTTTGGTTAATAATAAAATTCCAGAAGTAGACATGTCTAATCTATGCACAATTAACGGACCAGTTGCCAATGGATATTTTTCTTTAATTCTGCTATACACAGAATCTTGAATGGTTTTACCAGGAACTGATAAAAATTCAGCTGGTTTGTTTACCACAATTAAAACATCATCTTCAAAAATTATTTCAAGATTTTTGTCTTCGGATAAATTTTCCAGCAACAAATTTGCATCCATTTCAACACCCTCTAACATGTGGTTTAAAATTGGTTTGCACCTACTTTGGCAAGCAGGATAATAATTTTTGTGCTTTCTAATGGCTGAGTTTGGCGAAATTCCCCACCAAAATTCTGCCATACAAATGGGTTTTAAATCGTTTGCAAAAGCGTAATTTAATAATTTTGGAGCAGCACATTCTCCAGAACCTGCAGGAGGTTTTATAGCTGGATCATCAAAAATAGTTAATAGGCTTTTTAGCTCTTTTTGTTGATTTAAAAAAGCATATTTACTAAATAAAGTCTGCTGTAAAAAGTTCGATTTTTCTTTTCGTTCTATTTTGAGAAATGAAATTCTATCTTCAAAAAAGGCCAATTCGATATTCGATTTTTCAACTTTTGTTTGATAATATTCTACCAATTCTTTGTAGAAAAACTGATCATTATAACTTTCTTGCGTTAGTTTTTCAGTTAACTTTTTAAACTCTAATTCATTTAAAACTGAAGTTGCATTTTTCTTTCTAAGTTTTCTGTCTTTTTTAGAAAGTTTCATTTTTTTTCGCTGATTCTCTAAATCATCAGCAATTTCTTGATGTAGTTTTTTGTTCGCTTTTTTAATTTTCAGATAGTTTTTATCTTTCTTTAAAATGCTTAATTCAGCATTAATTGCATCAATCTCAGCTTCACCTTTAATGTAAAAACTACCTTCTGTTCTCATATTAAAAACAGGAGGAACAAATTTTTCTGGTAAACTTTTATCAGCCAATTTGCCAGAAAAAGCAGCTAAATAACCAATTTCATCATTCTTATTTTTTACCACTAAAACTCCGAACATTTTACCAACTGGCAATTCATCACTATTTGTATGGATGCCAAAATTGTGTTTAAAATCTGTTTGATTTTCTAAATATTGGTGAATTTCTTCTGCTGCAAGAACAGCTAAAGGATGTGCATCATAATAAAAAGGAAATGTAAATTTCTTTGGAAAATCAATTTCAGAAATATCAGAATTAAAATGTAGGAAGTGTTTCAATTTGTTTTAAGTAAATGTCAAAGATAGGCAGTTTATCATTATCATAAAGAATTAGAATTCTTTTAAAAACTGATTTTTATTCAGTTTTCTAAAGAGTTAAAACAAATTTTATTTGCGTTAAATGAATCTTTAGGATTCATATAGTTTTGTATCAAACTTTAAAACGTTAATATGAAAAGTATAAAAATAAAGTCAATAAAATTATTTGCATTAGCATTCACAGCATCAAGTTTTATGTTTTTTTCTTGTGATACACCAAAGAAAAATACCACTGAAAACAATGAAATTTCTGAAGTTATAAAAACTGAAAAAGATAATTTAGAAGTAGAAAAAGAAATTGCTGAAGGTGATGTTGAAAGAATGAATATGAAAGAAGGTGAAGTAATAACACGTTCTTATAAAATAAAAGAACAAACACCAATTGTATATAATTTAGATGCCAATGGAATTGCTGGTTTTGATGATTGGAAAGATTTTACGGTTGTAAATTATGAGCTTGCAGAAATTAGAAAAAGTAATTATGTAACGACTGCACAACGTGTTAAAAACATGAATTACAGAATTGCTAATTTAGGAAACACGATTCCTTCTTGGTTAAAAACAGAAGAAGTTATGGAAGATGTTGCAGATATTCAAAAAGAATATTTAGAGTTAATTGAAGAAAGTAACGCTCCAGAAAAAGAAGTAAAAGAAAATTTAGAAGAGCTTTCTGAAAAATTTGACGATTTAAAAGAAGAATTAGATGAAACT
This sequence comes from uncultured Polaribacter sp., assembly GCA_963977615.1. GTDB lineage: Bacteria > Bacteroidota > Bacteroidia > Flavobacteriales > Flavobacteriaceae > Polaribacter. The sequence goes on from CAXBPL010000002.1 coordinate 73,315, forward strand.
GTTGCTGAATATGTAAAAATTCACGAAAGTGCCATCGAGGAATTTAACGAAGAATTCAAAAAAGGAAAAATAGAAGCTGCTATTGAAGAGTATAATGAGGAAATTAAAAAGTTAGATAAAATTATTGAAAAGAAGAAGTAATAATTGAATTAGTAAGAAAGAAGAAAAGGGTTTTTTAAAATAGGGTAGATGTTTCATCTACCTTATTTTTTTGATTAAAAAATGTTCTTTACTTTTTTAAAATCAATGAGTTAGATGTGTTTTTTGAAACACTATAAGAGTTAATCAAAAATTTGTTAGCGTTAAAGAGCCATTGTCAATTCGTTTAGTTTTGTATCAAACTAAAAAACATATAGTATGAAAACAATTCAAAAAACAATAGCAATATTAGCAATATCAGGTTTTCTATTTATTTCTTGTGATAAGCCTAAAAAAGAAAAAGTAGAGGACAAAATGGAAGAAATTGAAGATAGCATGGAAGATGCTGGAGACGATATTTCTGATGAATTCGAAAAGATGCAATTAAAATTAGAAAACGGAACCTATGTAAATTATAGTTCTAATAATAGTGGAGATTTATCTTTTGATGATTGGAATGATTTTAACACTGCAAACGAAGAGATGAGAGCGATTGAAGAATTAGATTCTAAAAGCTATACAACTCGAATTGGAGATTTAAGTGGTACAATCGCAAATTTAGGAAATACAATTCCTGCTTGGTTAAAAACGGACGAAGTTATGGACGATATTCAAAATATTCAGAAAGAGTATAAAAAATTGTCTGATGAGAGAAATGAATCTGAAGATAAAGTTGAACAGAACATCGAAGATTTAATGGAAAAATTTGATGATTTACGTGAAGAATTAAATGAAACTATTGAGAAATATAAATCTTAATTGATATAAATTTTATTAAAAGAAAAGAGGATAGATTTTTTATAAATCTATCCTCTTTTTTTGTTCAATTATTTCTAAATTCTAGGTTTCTTGTGCTGTTGCAGAAGGACAAAATAATAAGTCTGTAGGCGTATCAACATCATATAAATATTGATGACCTCTAGATTCTTTTACACAAAAAGGTTCTATCAATTTTACCATATTTTTAAAACTTTCTAACGTTAAAATACAAAAAAACGTTTCATTGTCTTTGGTAAGAATTCCTTCATCAGATTTAAACAAGCCAAAAATTAAATTGCAATTTCTAGCTTCTATAAAATCTACTTCAGCTAAATTTAATTTCTGTTTTTTATTGATAACAGTCTCCTCCAACAAATCTCTAAATTTATTGGCTTCTTTTTTATCAAAGTTATACAAACGAACCAAATTTTCATCAAGTCCATTAAAATTTTCTATGTAATCTATTTCCATTTTTAATGCTAAACGTGTTTCAATGTTTATTTTTTAATATTTTGATTTTTAATTCTAATGCGCTTCCAACCAATTTTGACCAATACCAACTTCTACATCTAAAGGAACATCCATTTTAAAGGCGTTTTCCATTTCGAATTTAATAATTGGTTTTACAATTTCTAATTCGTCTTTTGGTACATCAAAAACCAATTCATCATGCACTTGTAATAACATTTTCGATTTGAAACCTTCTTTCTCAAAACGATTGTGAATGTTAATCATCGCCAATTTTATAATGTCTGCAGCAGAACCTTGAATGGGCGCATTTACAGCATTTCTTTCTGCACCACTTCTAACCATGGCATTTCTAGAATTGATGTCTTTTAAATATCTGCGTCTGTTTAAAACAGTTTCTACATAGCCTTTTTCTCTAGCAAAATCAACTTGACTAGCCATATAAGCTTTCAATTTTGGATACGTTTCATAATAGGTATCAATCAATTCTTTGGCTTCACTTCTGCTTAAATCTGTTTGATTGCTCAATCCAAAAGCAGAAACTCCATAAATAATTCCAAAATTGACGGTTTTTGCATTGCTTCTTTGCTCACGAGTTACGTCTTTTATATCAACATTAAAAACCTTAGAAGCTGTTGAAGCGTGAATATCTTCACCATTTTTAAAAGCGTTTATCATGGTTTCTTCCTCACTTAAAGCTGCAATAATTCGCAATTCAATTTGAGAATAATCTGCTGCCAACAACACATAATCGCTATTTCTTGGAATAAAAGCTTTACGCACTTCACGTCCTCTTTCTGTTCTAATAGGAATGTTTTGCAAGTTTGGATTGTTAGAACTCAACCTTCCTGTTGCAGCAACTGCTTGCATATATTGTGTGTGAATTCGCCCAGTTTTTGGGTTGATTTCATTTGGCAACGCATCAACATACGTACTCTGTAATTTTTTATATTGACGATATTCTTGAATATCTCTAATAATTTTATGGTCTTTAGCTAAGAAAGATAAAATATCTTCACCAGTTTTATATTGCCCAGTTTTTGTCTTTTTTGGTTTGTCAACCAACTTCATGTTTTCAAAAAGAACAATTCCCAACTGTTTTGGAGAGGCAATATTAAATTCTTCTCCTGCTAATTCGTAAATGTTTTTTTCTAATCTGTTGATGTCATCCGTTAATGCAACAGATAATTCGTTCAAGAATTCTGTATTGATGTTTATTCCTTCAATTTCCATGGCAGTTAATACAGAAACCAAAGGCAATTCTACATCGTTAAACAATTTTGTGACGTTTCCAGTTTCTAATTCGCCTGTAAAATGTTTTTTTAATTGATAGGTAATATCTGCATCTTCCACAGCATATTCTGTTTGATCTTTAATGGGTACAACTCTCATAGAAAGCTGATTTTTCCCTTTTTTACCAATCAATTCTGTAATAGAAACTGGCTGATAATTCAAATAGGTTTCTGCCAAAACATCCATATTATGACGCATATCTGGATTGATTAAATAATGCGCAATCATGGTATCGAATAATTTCCCTTTTACAGGCATGTTATAGTTCGATAAAACTTTGATATCATATTTTAAATTATGTCCAATTTTTTCAATTGCTGATGCTTCAAAAAACGGTCTAAACTCTTCTAAAATTGTCTTTGTTTCCTCTTGATCTTCTGGAAACGAAACATAATATCCTTTGCCAGCTTCAAAAGAAAAAGCGATGCCAATTAACTCAACTTCCAACGCTTTTAAACCTGTAGTTTCTGTGTCAAAACAAACTGAAGTTTGTTGCATCAATTTATCGATTAACAATTTTCTAGAAAAAGGAGAATCTATATGTTGATAAAAATGATTCGTATTTAAAATATTTTTAAAGCCAGATGCAGTTTGTGCTTCTGTAACACTTCCTGTTCCTGGAGCCGCAAATAAATCAAATTGACCTTCTACAATTGGCGCAGGTTTTTTAGTTGTTGATTTTTCATCAGTATTATTTTCTGCTGAATTTACTTTTTGTGCATTTTCATCTGCAAACGTTTTTAAGAAATTTGTCAATAAATTTCTAAATTCTAATTCATTAAAAATTTCGGTAACTTTCTCAACATCTGGTTGATCTAACGTAAAATCTTTTGCATTAAAAGTTACAGGAACATCTAACATAATTGTTGCCAACTTTTTAGAAAGTAACCCTAGTTCTTTGGCAGCTTCCACTTTCTCTTTCATTTTTCCTTTTAGCTGATCTGTATTGTCTAAAAGATTTTCCATAGAACCAAATTGCGCTAAAAATTTCTTCGCGGTTTTTTCGCCAACTCCAGGCAAACCAGGAATATTATCAGAAGAATCTCCCATCATTCCAAGAAAATCGATGACTTGCAAAGGATCTGTAATTTCAAATTTTGCCAACACTTCTGGAACGCCCCAAATATCATAACCACCTCCAAAACGTGGTTTATACATAAAAATATTTTCGGAAACTAGTTGCGCAAAATCTTTATCTGGAGTTACCATAAACGTTTGGTAACCTTCTTTTTCTGCTTGCTTGGAAAGTGTTCCAATCACATCATCTGCCTCAAAACCTTCTTTTACCATAATTGGTATGTGCATGGCTTTCAAAATCTCGTAAATAAACGGAATCGCGTCTTTTATAGGCTCAGGAGTTGCATCTCTATTTGCTTTGTAGTCTTCGAACATTTCAACTCTATCTGCACTACCACCTTTATCAAAACAAACAGCTAAATGATCTGGTCTTTCACGCTTTATAACGTCTAAAAGTGAGTTCATAAAACCCATAATTGCAGAAGTATCTAGTCCTTTGCTATTGATTCTTGGGTTCTTTATAAATGCGTAATATCCACGAAAAATTAATGCGTATGCATCAACTAAAAAAAGTCTTTTTTGATCTGCCATTTTATCTATAATTCTAAAAAGATAAAACTACAAAAAACTGTATAAAATTAGGCTTTATATGTTGATGATTTTAATGAGAATGTTTGTTGAAGTTATTGCTAAGAATTAACGGTTTTTTTAAAATTGATCAAGATGTTTCTTGAACAAATTTATAAACTTTTGAAAATTTTGGAGCTTGTTGTTATTGAATAATTTTTTCTTTTAAATCCATTCTTTCGTGCAATATTCTTGTAATTTCCACATAATTTTCATGTAATGTTCTATAGAAAATTATGTGTCGATTTATTTTCATTCCTAGAAGTGAATCGGTTATACCTTGATAGTTCTTTCCCATTTCTGGATTATTTGCTATTTCTTGACAACTTGAAATTAAACGATCATAATATTTGTCAGCTTGTTTTTCTGACCAAACTTCAAATGTATATTCCCAAATTTTTGATAAATCTTCAACAGCTTTATTTGTTAATTTATATTCGGCCATTCGAATATTTTTTTGCTTTTAAGGTTTCAAGGTGTTTTTTTGAATTAAAATCGTTAGCAATTCCACTATCAATACCTTCCTTTATTGAGTTCTTTAAAGCAATCACTTTGCTTTCTTCTTCTTCTAAAAGTCTTAATCCTGCACGTATAACTTCACTAACGTTTTTAAACCTTCCTTCTTTTACGCTACTTTGCACAAATTCATCAAAATAATTTCCTAGTGATATGGATGTGTTTTTATTCATTGTAGTAAAATTTATTTCAAATATACCAAAAATTGGTATGTTTTCAAAATTGCTTAAAAAATGTTCAAATATTAATGTTCGAGAATTCGTAACATCAATTTAAAAATAAACTAACTTTTATATTCTACAGATTTTAACCCTTTTTGAAAAGGAGCTTTTAGTTGATACATGATGTCTTCCGATTTTTTTGCATCTAAAATATCTACACCATACACAATATCTTTGGTGTCTTGATACATGAAAGTGCCAAAAATTCTATCCCAAAAAGAAAAAATATTTCCAAAGTTGGTATCTGTCCAAGGCATTACATGATGATGATGGAATTTGTGCGTATTTGGCGAAATAAAAACATAGCTAATTGCTTTGTCTAATTTGGCTGGTAAACGAATATCTGCATGCGAAAAATAGGTAAAAAGAACCGTTAAAATTCGGTACATTAAATAATAAGAAACAGGCAAACCAGCAATTAAAACCCCAAGTAATGCAAAGGTTTCTCTAAAAATAAAATCGATGGGATGATGTCTTGTTCCAGAAGTTACATCTACATGTGTATCACTATGATGCACTGTGTGAAAACGCCACATAAAAGGAATTTTGTGTAATAAAACGTGCACCAAATATTGTGATGTAAAATCCAGAATCATAATTGCTAAAATGATTTCTACCCAAACAGGGAAATCAACCAAATTTAGTAACCCAAAATTTGTGGTATCAATCCAAAGAAAAACGCCAACAGTTAGCAACCCAAAAATAACATTAATGAGCATTGTAGAAAGTAGTAAAACGAAATTAGTTTTAGCATGTTTCCATTTGTTATATTGATGTTTTTTAAGGGGATAAACGCCTTCTAAAATCCAGAAAACAGATAAACAACCCACAATCCAAATAAACTTTTGTAAGCTAGTTAGGTTCTCGAAAAAAACAACAATATTATCAATCATTTTCTATAAAATAAGATTATAAATTTACTAAAAATTTTAACAGGAGCTTAAAAACCTTTGATTTTTTAACAGTTACCTTTGTCAACATTTTAAAAAAAAAGATATATGCTTCGTTGGTTAATTCCAGTTCTTTTAATCGTTTTAGTTGTTTTTTTAGAAATTTATACGTTTCAGGCTTTCAAAACAATTTCAAAAAGTAAATTAGTCCGTTTTTCTTATATAGCAATTAGTGTTGCTGTTTATGCGTATTTTTTGATCACCATTTTAACTTACGATAGAAGCAAAGGACAAACTCCAGAATTTCAAATGGCAGTAGGAATTTTGTTGACATTTTCTATTCCGAAATTGATTATTGTTTTTATCCTTTTTGGAGAAGATATGTATCGATTGGTTTTAAAATTGTTTTCGGCAATTTCAAGTTCAGAAACGCAATCTTTGGTTGGAAGAAGAAAGTTTGTATCGCAAATTGCTTTGGGTTTGGCAGCGATTCCTTTTGCGTCTTTTATCTATGGAATCATCCAAGGAAAATATAATTATAAAGTAATAAAATATCAACTTTCTTTTGATGATTTACCAGCAGCTTTTGATGGTTATACAATAACTCAAATTTCCGATATTCATTCAGGGAGTTTTACCAACAAAGAAAAAATACAATATGGTGTTGATTTAATTAATGAGCAAAAATCTGATTTGATGTTGTTTACAGGTGATATTGTAAATAATAAAGCTGATGAAATGGATAATTGGATTGATGTTTTTAATCAGTTAGAAGCTAAAGAAGGCAAATTTGCCATTTTAGGAAACCATGATTATGGAGATTATATGGATTGGAATTCGCCTCAAGATAAAATTGATAATTTCCAGAAAGTAAAAGAAATTCACAAAAAAATAGGGTTTGATTTATTGTTAGATGAACACAGATATTTAGAAAAAGATGGACAAAAAATAGCCTTAGTTGGAGTCGAAAATTGGGGAAAAGGTTTTAACCAAGCAGGAGATTTGCAGCGAGCATCATCAAAAATAAAAAAAGAAGATTTTAAAATTTTAATGAGTCACGATCCAAGTCATTGGCAAGAAAAAGTAAAAATGGACGATTTTAATTATCATTTAACGCTAAGTGGTCATACACATGGTTTGCAAATGGGTATTGAAATTCCTGGGTTTTTAAAATGGAGTCCTTCTCAATTTGTATACAAACAATGGGCAGGTTTGTATCAAGAATTTGGCAGATATATAAATGTAAATAGAGGTTTTGGATATCATGCTTTTCCTGGAAGAGTTGGTATTTGGCCAGAAATTACAGTAATAGAATTGAAAAAAGCTTGATAATCAGCTAATTTGATAAGAAATCTTATATTTGTAATAATAAGATTTAAAATAGTTGTAAATTTTACACGTTTAAAAATATTCAATTATGACAAAATTCGGAGAGTTAATCAGTGCTGAAATACCAGTTTTAATCGATTTTTATTCAGATTGGAATGCTATTGAAAACAACTTAGATACTTTAAGAAATGTTGCTGCTGCTTTAGGTGAAAAAGCCAAAGTAATTAAAATCGACATCAAAAAAAATGAAACCTTAGCAGATGCTTTGCGTGTAAAAGGAAACCCAACATTTATGATTTATAAAAATGGCGAAATGAAATGGCGTCAAACAGGTTTCCAAGATGCAAATACATTAATTAGTTTGGTTCAGAAGTATTTTTAAAGTCAAAATATGGAAAATGATTTCGATCCACTAAAAACTCAATACATAGAAACCGAAAAGAAATCAATATTTTTCAAATCGATTTCTATTTTATTTATTATGATTTTTTTGCTTTTTCCTTTGGCTGAAATTGTAACTGAATTTGATTATAATTATATTGTTACGTATCCTAGTTATTCTTGTGTGATGGATATTCAGGTAGAAGTTTTATCGTTTAAACCAATAAATTAATATTTATTCCATTTTAAAAATAAAAGACGGCCAAGCATTAAATGTTTTTAATGCTTAAATATATTTAATTTTTTTCGATAAATTATTTTTTTCCTTTTAAAATCAATAAAGGAACATTTGTATAAAATTCTTCTTTTAAGATCGTATTCTTTTCCCAAAGCTTTTTAAAGAAACCTCTTTTACGTCTAAAAACACATAACATATCTGGATTATGAGTTTTTATATGCTCTAAAACTCCCTGAAAAGTAGTGGCGTTTTCAGTAACTGTTAAGGTAGCTTGTAATTTCTCTAGGTCTTTATGAATCACTAAATCTTCTTCTTCGTAATTTGGCGTTTTTACCAACAATAAATTTACTTGAGTATTAAACTTTTTAACGATATTCTGCAAAGGATGTAAAGCTGTTTTGCTTTTTAAAATACCAGATTTAAAGGCTAACAAAACGTTTTTAATAGGAATATATTTATAGTTTTCAGGTACAGTTAATAAAGGTAAATCTGTTTGTTTTACAATACTTCCAGCTGTTTTTCCTAAAAATATTTCTTCTTTTATAGAGTTACTTTTTGCACCAACAATAATTAAATCGATACCTAATTCATCATCAATAGATAAAATGCTGTCCACTAAAGAACCTTTTGCAGAAATTAATTTAATATCTACGTTTTTTTTATCTACAGAATTTACCATAGTTCGCAAATACAAATTAGTTTCACGTTCAATAATATTGTTTACGTTTATCATAGTTCCCATTTTAGTTGGTGCACTATAAGCTCTAAAAACAAAAACTTTCGCATTTGTTTCTGATGCAAAATCAATTGCATATTGTAAAGTATTTTGAGCATTTTCTGTAAATCCGATAGGAACTAAAATATTTTGCATAGTAAAATTTTAAACCACAAAGTTACTAATTTTTCAGTAAGTAATATTTTTTCTCATTTTTTAGAACTGTACATTTGTGAAAATTATTTTTTTTGAATACAGATATCAGTTTTAAACGAATTAACAAGCTTGCAATTCCTGCGTTAATTGCTGGTATTGCAGAGCCTTTATTATCCATAACAGATACAGCAATTATTGGTAATATTAATGAAAATGCTACAGAAAGCTTAGCAGCTGTTGGTATTGTTGGCGCTTATATTTCTATGTTAATTTGGGTTTTTGGGCAAATAAGAAGTGCAATCTCATCTATAATATCTCAATATGTTGGCGCTAATAAATTAGCTGAAATAAAAACACTACCAGCACAAGCTATTGCAATTATTGTAGTTTGTAGTTTGCTGGTTGTGGCTGTTTCATATCCTTTTGCGAAGCAAATTTTCGAATTTTATAATGCTTCAGGACAAGTGTTAGCCTATTGCATTACTTATTTTAAAATTAGAGTTTTTGGTTTCCCTTTTTCTTTATTTGTATTTGCGATTTTTGGTGTTTTTAGAGGTTTGCAAAACACATTTTATCCAATGATTATTGCCATTATTGGTGCATTGCTAAATGTTGTTTTAGATTTTGCTTTTGTGTATGGAATTGATGGTTTTATAGAACCAATGTATATTGAAGGAGCTGCCTATGCAAGTGTTATTGCTCAAATTACTATGGCAATTTTATCAATTCTTTTATTGATTAAAAAAACAGATATTTCTTTAAAAATAAGCACAAATTTTCATCCGGAAATCCCTAAATTATTGGGCATGATTGGCAATCTTTTTATAAGAACAATTGCTTTAAATACAGCATTATATTTTGCAACTGCTTATGCTACAGGTTATGGAAAAGAATACATTGCAGCCTATACAATTGGTTTAAATATTTGGTTATTAGGTGCTTTTATGGTTGATGGATATTCAAGTGCTGGGAATATTTTAGCAGGAAAATTACTAGGTGCAAAAGAATATAAAACGTTACTTCTTTTAAGCAATAAATTAATTAAATATGGATTGATAACAGGGATTATTATTGCTGCTTTTGGTTTTTTGTTTTATAATTTTATTGGTCAAATTTTCACCAAAGAACCTTTAGTTTTAGAACAATTTTATCATGTTTTTTGGATTGTTATTATAACACAACCCATAAGTGCTATTACCTTTATTTTTGATGGAATGTTTAAAGGAATGGGTTTTATGAAGTATTTAAGAAATGTTTTAATTCTTTCTACAGCATTTGTTTTTATACCAACGTTATTATTTTTCGATTGGCTAGATTATAAACTAGTTGCTATTTGGATTGCTTTTACTTTATGGATTTTAGCTAGAGGAATTCCTTTAATTATTAAATTCAGACGCACATTTTTGCCATTAGCAAATGCTTAAAGTTACTTTGCAAACACTTTTTATTTAAGTACATTTACTATTAAATCATTCAAAATATGAATATGAAAAAAATAATCTTTATACTTTTTTTAGGCACGCTTATTGTAGCTTGTAAAAAAGAAAAATCATTAGAAGAGTATATGACAGATTCTTGGCAAACAACTTATTTAAAGTTAGAAATGCCAACATATGAGAAATCTGATTCTTTATATGTTTTTGAAGATAAATTTGATAAAAATCCAACATTAATTGCACAATCTATTTACCATAAAGATGGCACTTTTAATGCTTGGTTTATCAACAAAGAAGGAGAAAAAATTTCTGAATCTGATGGGAATTGGAGTGTGAAAAATGATTCGCTTTTTGTTGATTTCAGCTATAATAATAGAGATATAAAAGTTGGATATTATATTGAAAAAACTGCAGAAGGGTTTTTAGGAAAAAGCACTTTCGATTGGGATAATGATGGTGCCTTAGACGATTTTTTAACAATGAAAACAAAACGTATAAAAACAAACTAAAAGTTGATCAATTTTAAGAAAGTATCTTTAAAAATACGTATTTTTTTATCTACCATTTTATTGGTGCTATTGGCATCAATTTTAATTTTGGTGGTTACAGTGTATCAATATGATGAGCAAACAAAAGACTACAACATTCATCGTTTTGAGCGTAAAGAAGCTACTACCATAGAAACGATTGATTTAGAACTCACAAACAAAACAAGTTATCCTGTAAAAACTGAAAATTTATCGAAGATATTTCAAGAGCGTATTTATGAAATTTCATCCATTAATAAATTAAATATTTCTATTTTCGATTTGCATGGAAATTTATTGGTTTCCTCTAAAACGAATGCTTTTGAAGACAACCAAATAAAGCCTTTAAGCTACAATAATTTAAATAATTTAAACCAAAACTCAAACCATAGAATTTTAATTTCTGATGAAAAAGATGGGATGGGTCATCAAGCTTCTTACACCTATATTCACGACCCGAAATTTAAAAGAATTGGTATTTTAGAATTACAATTTAGCCAAGACAATTCAGAAATTGAACACGAGTTAAAAGAATTTATTTCGAGATTAGGATTGGTGTATTTATTAATGTTATTTATTGCTATTGCTTTAGCCTACTTTCTATCAAGTTATATTACACGTTCTATAAAAACGATTTCTGATAAAATGCAACAGACTCGTTTAAACGAACGTAATGAAAAAATTACAATAGATTCTGCCAGTTCAGAGATTGAAGTTTTAATTGAAGCCTACAATAATATGATAGATCAATTAGAGGAAAGTGCTGTGAAATTAGCAAAAAGTGAGCGTGAACAAGCTTGGAGAGAAATGGCAAAACAAGTTGCACACGAAATTAAAAACCCATTAACGCCAATGCGTTTAACAGTGCAAAGTTTTGAGCGTAAATTTGACCCACAAGACGAAAAAATTAGAGAAAAGTTGGCAGAATATAGTCAAACTTTAATTCAACAGATAGATGTGATGAGTTCTATTGCTTCTGCTTTTTCTGATTTTGCAAAAATGCCAACACAAAACAGAGAAAAAATAAACGTAGTAAGTGTTGTAAAGCTAGCAATCGATATTTTTAACGAGGATTTTATTAATTATAAAACTACAGAGAAAGAATTATTTGCAAATTTAGATAAAACGCAATTAATTAGAGTGGTTACCAATTTGGTTAAAAATGCGCAGCAAGCTATTGAAGGTATAGAAAACCCTATTATTGATGTTACTGTTTTATCAGAAAGAAACAATATAAAAATCATAGTTTCAGACAATGGAAAAGGAATTCCAGAAGACGTAAAAGATTTAATTTTTGAACCTAAATTTACAACCAAAACAAGTGGAATGGGACTTGGTTTAGGAATGATAAAAAATATTATTGAAGCATATGAAGGTAGAATTTCTTTTACATCTAAAGAAGGAATAGGAACTATTTTTACAGTAATTTTACCCAAAGAATAATTAGTAATTGTCTTATATTTAAGGCTCTAAAAAATATATAGAATGGATTTTGAAAATATTATAGTAGAAAAAGGAGATGGTCTTGGACAAATAACTATTAACAGACCAAAAAAATTAAACGCATTAAATAAAGATACAATCACAGAATTAAGTTTAGCCTTTAAACTTTTGGAAGATGATACAGAAGTGAAAGTTATTATCTTAACAGGTTCTGGAGAAAAAGCATTTGTAGCTGGAGCAGATATTTCTGAATTTGCTAATTTTTCTGTTGATGAAGGAGGTAATTTAGCTAGAAAAGGACAAGAAATATTGTTTGATTATGTAGAGAATTTATCAACGCCAGTTATTGCTGCAATTAATGGTTTTGCATTAGGTGGAGGTTTAGAATTGGCAATGGCTTGTCATTTTAGAGTAGCTTCAGATAATGCAAAAATGGGTTTACCAGAAGTTTCTTTAGGTGTAATTCCTGGTTATGGAGGTACACAACGTTTGCCTCAATTAGTTGGCAAAGGCAAAGCAATGGAGTTAATTATGACTGCTGCAATGATTACTGCACAGGATGCAAAAGAATGTGGACTTGTAAACCACGTAACTACTTTAGAAGAGTTATTACCTTTGGCAGAAAAGTTAGCTGGCAAAATGATGCGTAATTCATCTGTAGCAATTGCAAGTGCTATTAAAGCTGTAAATGCAAATTTTAAAGATGGTGTAAACGGATTTGATGTAGAAATTAATGAGTTTGGAAACTGTTTTGGAACTGAAGATTTTACAGAAGGTACCACTGCTTTTTTAGAAAAAAGAAAGCCTAATTTTCCTGGTAAATAAGTATATCCTTTAAATAATAAGCATAAAAAAACGAGCCATTATTGGCTCGTTTTTTATTTTGAATTTACTGAATTCAATTTGTGTAAATATTTTAACTTTAAAGTTTAAAATTGTTTACATAACTTTTACCATTGTTGAAAGAAACTACTCTATAATCTCCTTTTAAACCTTTATCTAAACTATAAACTCTATTTAAAATTTTATCACCTTCAAGTGTTTCAGAATAAATAATTTCGTTTTTGTAGTAAATATAAATTTTTAAAGGCTCTGCATCAAAAGCAATTTTAGTAATCATTAGTTTATTATTTTCATTTCTAACAATTGGTTTGAAAATAAATCTGTCTGCACCTGTAAAAGTTACATTTTTATTAATAACTTCTATCGATTTTATAACAAATTGAAAATCTTTTTCTAGTTCTAACGTATAAATTCCATTTTCTAAATCAGATAAATTAAAGGTTTTTACAAGTGTTCCTTCCTTTATAATTTCCTCTGAATGAAGAATTGCTCCATTAGCATCTTTAATAGTTAATTGATTTCCTTTTTTAGCATTATCAAAAGTTACTCTTACTTTATCAGCACTCACTAAAGTGTTTGAATCATTGTTATTTGCAAAGTTTACGATTGTAACTAACATAAAGATTGCTACAAATACTTTTCTTTTAATTGTTCTCATATTATTTAATTTTAAGTTATTTTTCTATTTTATTGTCAATTAATAGCATTGCTTTTATATGTTGATGACATTACTTTTGTTTGACACTGCAAAGTTAGGCTACAAATAAAGGTCTGAAAACAACACAATTGGTCATTTTATGTGCTAAATTAACAGGTATGTTAGTGTTAAATGAATGTTAAGTTAAAATACTATATAAAAATGATAATTTTATATAGATACTCATTTAACAATGTTGTATTTTTGCAGCATGATGCAAAAACCTACCCTAGAAAAAATTACCCCCAATTTTGGAAGTTCTTTTTTATTAAAAAAGCACGAAGAGTTTTTAAAAACAAACACCCCATTTTGGCATTTTCACCCAGAAATAGAACTGGTGTACGTAAATAAAGGAAAAGGGAAAAGACATATTGGGAATCACATAAGTTACTTTAATAATAGTCAATTAGTATTAATTGGTTCTAATTTGCCACATATTGGCTATTTAGATCGTTTAACAACGAATGGTTCAGAAACATTAATTCAATTTTTGCCAGATTTTTTAGGGAAAGGATTTTTTAAAATTCCAGAAATGGCTGCTATTGATGCACTTTTTGAACGTGCAAAAAAAGGAATACGATTCAATATTGAAATTAAGCAGAGAATTGGTGCTAAAATTGAAAAACTAATCGATTTAGAAGGAGCAAACAGAATTACTTCATTTATAGAAATTTTAAATGATTTAGCTACAACAGACGATTACACATTATTAAATGCAAATGGTTATGCTTTTGAAAGTTCGCATCAAGACAGTAATAAGATAGAACTTGTTTACAAACACATCAACGAAAATTTTAAAGATCATATTAGTTTAGATGAGGTTTCTGAGTTGGTAAGTATGACTGTTCCTGCGTTTTGTAGATACTTTAAAAAATCTACAGGTAAAACTTTTACAAAATTAGTAAATGAATATAGAGTTGTACATGCAACCAAATTGTTGGCAGAAAGTACTATGAATATCACAGACATTAGTTTTGAATGTGGTTTTAATAATTTTTCTCACTTTAATAAATTATTTAAAGAGTTTACAGGTAAAAGTGCTTCTGTGTATAGAAGCGAATTAAAAAGTTTAATACAATAAATTATGGGGTTATTATTAGACAATAAAATTGATAAAGCTTTAGAATATTACAATTTTAAAAGCAATCAACTAAAAGATTTTGTCAACTCAAGTAAAGACTTAACAGTAGAACAAATTATAGAATTTGGCGAAGAATTAGCAGTTTTAGAATATAAAATTACTGCTTTAGAAGTAGCCAATGAGAGTTAAAGAAGACTTTATATTTAGTATATTTTATTAATTACTAGTAAGATGTCAATTCGAGTGATTTCGTTTTTGGGTCAAATCGTATCGAGAACTCATGCAGAATAAAAAGTTTTAAATTTTATAACCCTACAACTTTCCATTCCATTCATTATAAAATTGCTGTAAATAGATTTCCATAAATTGATGTCTACTTTCAGCAATTTTTTTGCCAGAAGTTGTATTCATTTTATCTTTTAGCAATAATAATTTCTCGTAAAAATGATTAATTGTTGGTGCAGTAGAGGTTTTATATTCCTCTTTTGTCATTGTTAAGTTGGGTATAATTTCAGGATCATATAAAGCTCTGTCTTTAAAACCTCCATAATTAAAACAACGAGCAATACCAATAGCTCCAATAGCATCTAACCTATCTGCATCTTGCACAACCTCTAATTCTTTTGATGTAAATTGTTTAGAATCATCTCCTAAAGAATTTTTAAAAGATACATGTTTGATAATCTTTACAACATGTTGCCCAATTTCTTTCGGTACTTTTTGTTCAATTAAAAATTGGGTTGCTATTTTAGGACCTAAATTTTCATCACCATTATGAAATTTAGGATCTGCAATATCATGTAATAACGCTGCTAAAGACACCACAAAAACATCTACTTTTTCTCCTGTTGATATCAGCAAAGCATTTTTAAAAACACGTTCTATATGAAACCAATCATGTCCACCTTCAGCGTCTTTTAACTCTTCTTTTACAAAAGCAATTGTATTTTGAATAATCTGTTCTTGGTTCATGTTGTATTTTTAGATGTTTTAAGTTCGATAATTGATAAAATAATAATGACAATTATTTCTAAAATAAAGTAAAGAATTTCAAAAATAGTAAGTTTTGTAAAATGATAAAAGACAAATGTTAAAGTTAAAAGGCAGTAACACAAATTGGCAAGAGCTATTATTTTAAGGAAATTATTTATTTTTTCAATTTTTAGATAACAAAATAAAGAATATATAAAATAAAATAAAGGAATTACTGCCAGTAATCTTAATATTTTTTTTGGCATTCCTAAAATATCATCAAGGTAAATTAACCCAAAGACAATTATAATTGATGATAGAATAGCGCCTATTGCATCAATTAAAATAAGTTTTCTTGGGTTTATTTTTATCATTAATAATTATTTCCTTGAATGTAATTCTTGTTTTAATTTTTTTGCTTCATAAATCATCAAAAAAAGCATTGGTATAAAAAACAAAGGCAAAAAAGTATGAAAAGAAACGCCATTTTCAATGGTGGAAGCCACAGCAAAAATAATCATCAAAAGAACTACAAAACCTTTAATAACCGCAAACTTCTTTTGGTTTTTTAATTTTTTCTCTAATTCTGCTTTTGTGTAGGTAGAAAATTGTGAAGCCATATATTAGTTTTTAATTTAAAAAAAAATCCACTTAAAAAGTGGATTTAATATTGTTATTTGATGCAATAAAATCTTGTTTTAAAATTTTAGCAATGCTCATTATAAGCAGCAGCCAAATTTTGTGCAATCATTTGTGCAGATCTTCCTTCAATATGATGACGCTCTAACATGTGTACTAAGTTACCATCTTTAAACAAAGCAATTGCTGGTGAAGATGGAGGAAAAGGCATCATAAACTCTCTTGCTTTTTGAGTAGATTCTTTTTCTACTCCAGCAAAAACAGTTGTTAAATTATCAGGAGTTTTTTCGCCACCTAAAGAAGCAACAGCTCCTGGTCTTGCAGTTCCTGCTGCACAACCACAAACAGAATTTACAACTACTAATGTTGTTCCTTTTTTAGACATTGCGTTTTCAACATCTTCATTCGTATATAATGCGTCAAAACCTGCGTTTGTTAACTCGTCACGCATTGGTTTTACTAATTCTTCTGGATACATAATTCTTAAATTATTTACATTCTTAAAATGCAAATTTAATTAAATAAACTGTAATTATTAAAAATAAACCAAACTCAATATAGATAGTACTATAAGAATTTATTATTTTGATGCAATTATTTTAATTCGAGTTCAAAAGTTCTTTTCTCTGTAAGTACATGGCATTCATCTGCAGTTACAATTATAGGTTCACTTACAAACGTTTTATAATTATCAGCAGTTACAGTTAAAATATAGGTTCCTTTGCGTTCTCCAGCTCCATAAAAAGACATGTTTGACTCAGATATTTCTAGAGTTTCCTCGTAATTACCATCTTTAGCAACTATTGTAATATTTCCATTTATTGGGTTTGCTGTTGTTTTTTCAGTAAAATTTATAGCTAAACCATAGACAAAATTATACGTACAAATAATATTTTCAGTATTGTTTTCTTTACAGCTATTAAAAGAGCATATAAAAGTAAAAAGTGCAATTAGTTTTATTGATTTCATAGTATTAGTATTTTTTTATAAGATGCTTTATTATCAATTTGGTTGCGTATCAATTCAAAAAATTAATAAAATCTTTTAATCGATAAAAATTTCAAATATCAATCATTTCTTATATTTGAAGTCAAAATTATAAAGTTTATGAGTAGTTTTTCTAAATGGTTGGGTGCAGGATTGGGTTTTACATTAGGTGGACCCATTGGTGCAGCAATCGGTTTTGCCATTGGTAGTTTTGTAGATGGTTTCGAAATTGATGGTTTTAAACAAGAACAAATAGATTACAATAAAGATAGACCAGCAGGAAATAGTAGATATACAAGGCGAAATGTAAATACACAATCTGGCGATTTTGAAATGAGTCTGCTTGTTTTGGCATCAATTGTTATAAAATCGGATGGAAAAGTAGACAAACGTGAATTGGAGTTTGTGCGTTCTCAATTTTTATCAATGTATGGTAAAGAACGTGCAAATAGTGCTTTTAAACTGTTTAAAGGAATGGTTAAAAAAGACATTTCTGCACGTCAAGTTTGTATTCAAGTTAGAGAACATATGTCTCACGCTTCTCGTTTACAACTATTGCATTTTTTGTTTGGTATTGCAAAAGCAGATGAATTTGTAAGTGAAAAAGAAGTTGATGAAATTCACAAAATTTCTGGTTATTTATATATCAATTCTCACGATTTTGAGTCGATAAAAGCCATGTTTTATGATTCTTCAGAAAATGCTTATAAAATTTTAGAGATAGATAAAACTGCCACCAATGATGAAGTAAAAACTTCGTATAGAAAAATGGTGAAAAAATATCATCCAGATAAATTACAAGATTTGGGCGAAGAACATTTACAAGGCGCAAAAGAAAAGTTTCAAAGCATACAAGATGCTTATGAAAAGATAAAAAATGAAAGAGGTTTATAGTTTGCATTCATCAACAAAAAAAAGATTATGGAGCAGTTTGATGTAGTTGTAATTGGTGGGGGACCTGCAGGTGGACAAACAAGTAGGAATTTAGCAAAAAAAGGACATAAAGTTTTATTGGTAGAACGTTATGAAAATTTTTCTCTGAATAACTTTTCGAGTGCAGGAATGACTTTAGAACCTATGGATGAGTTTGATTTACCTGAAACAGTAATTGGTGCGTATTGGAAAGATTTGGTAATTCAATGTACAAAAAAAGCCTACACTTGGCAGGGAAAAACAAACAAAGGTGTCGTTTTAAACTTCCAAAAATTACGTGAATTTTTAGCTGATGAAACGCTAAAACTTGGTGGAAATGTTTGGATGGGACATCGTTATTTAGCGAAAGAAGTTCAAAAAGATTCAGTTATTGTAGAACTTTTAAATACTGAAACTTCAAAAAATATTAAAGTAAAAACAAAGCTTTTAGTAGATGCAACTGGACCTTTAAGAAAGGTAATGTACGATGCTAAAGAAGAACAACCAGAGATGGTTTTAGGAAGTGGAACTGAGTACGAAATTGAAGTTTCACAAGAAATCTATGATCAATTTAAAGATAAATTACTTTTTTTTCTTGGGCATAAATGGTCTATAAAAGGGTATTCTTGGATTTTTCCTATGGAAAATAGAATTTTAAAAGTTGGTGCAGGTAAAACACATCTTACATCCCTTAATCAAGAGAAAACCAATAAAACTACTCGAAAAATTACGGAGAAAATTATAGCAGAATACGTAAAAGCAAAAGACTATAAAATTATCGATAAACATGGTGGAATCATTCGTTACAGCAGAGGTTTAAAAGATAAATTTTATCACAATAAAGTAGTTGGAGTTGGAGATGGAGTTTCAGCCATAAATCCAAGAGGAGGAGAAGGCATTCGTTACGCAATGCAAACAGCAGATTTGGCATCAACGTATATTGATGAATATTTAAAAACGGGTAAAGAAAATTTTGAGAATTACAGAAAAATTTGGCGAAGAAAAAAGTTATTAAAATGGAATTTAAGTGAATTTTCTGGCAGAAGAATGTACAGCAGATATTCTGATGCGCAAGTAGAAAATAGAGTTCAATTTTTTTACGACAATTTTAATATTGATGAAATGATTGCAAGTTTATTCAATTTTAAATATAGTAAGCCTTTTACACGTCTTTTTCAGTATAGTTTTATAAAACTGTCTTATTTGTTTAAAAAGGAGAAGTTTTAAACGCTTAACTTAATTAATTGTCAAGAAAATTCTTAATTTCGCATCCTGATTTGAAAAGAGACCAAATGAAAGCGAAATTTCCTGAATATAAAGGACTTGACTTACCAAATGTTGCAGAAGAAATTCTTAATTATTGGCAAGAAAATAACATCTTCGAAAAAAGTGTAACTTCTAGAGAAGGTGCAGAACCTTACATATTTTTTGAAGGACCACCTTCTGCAAACGGATTACCTGGAGTGCATCATGTTTTGGCGAGAGCTATTAAAGATATTTTTCCTCGTTACAAAACCATGAAAGGTTTTCAAGTGAAAAGAAAAGCTGGTTGGGATACGCATGGTTTGCCAATAGAATTAGGTGTTGAGAAAGAATTAGGAATTACCAAAGAAGATATTGGAACCAAAATTTCTGTAGAAGATTATAATGCAGCTTGTAGAAAAGCGGTTATGAGATATACAGATATTTGGAACGATTTAACTCAAAAAATGGGGTATTGGGTAGATATGGAAGATCCATATATTACCTACGAACCAAAATATATGGAATCTGTTTGGTGGTTATTAAAACAGATTTATAACAAAAAATTAATTTACAAAGGCTATACAATTCAGCCATATTCTCCAAAAGCAGGAACTGGTTTAAGTTCTCACGAATTAAACCAACCAGGAACGTATCAAGATGTTACTGACACTACTATTGTTGCACAATTTAAAGCAGTAAATGAAACGTTGCCAGACTTTTTAAAGAATGAAGGAACGATCAATTTTATTGCTTGGACTACAACTCCTTGGACATTGCCAAGTAATACAGCATTAACTGTTGGTCCAAAAATTGAGTATGTTTTAGTTGATACTTTTAATCAATATACATTTGAACCTGTAAAAGTAATTTTAGCTAAAAATTTAGTTGGAAAACAATTTGGAGGAAAAAATGCGTTTCAAGTTGAAACATTAGAAGAATTAAAAGCATACAAATCTGGTGAAAAGAAAATCCCTTTTTACGTTGTAAAAGAATTTGTTGGTAAAGATTTAGTCAATATTAAATATGAACCAATATTAGATTATAACCTAGATTTTGCCAATAAACAAGATGCTTATAGAGTAATTTTAGGAGATTTTGTAACGACTGAAGATGGAACAGGAATTGTACATACAGCACCAACTTTTGGAGCAGATGATGCTTTGGTTGCAAAACAAGCGAGTCCAGAAATTCCAGCTTTATTGATTAAAGATGAGAATGATAATTTAGTTCCTCTTGTAGATTTACAAGGGAAATTTAGAAAAGAAATTAAAGATGATGTTTACGGTTTTGCAAGCGAATATGTAAAATCTGAATATTTAAATGAAGAAGATTTAGAAGTTGAATTAAAGGTTCAGCAAGAAAAATTAAAAGACGTTTTAAAAGATCAAAAGCAATATTTATCTGTTGATGAACGATTAGGTTTAAAACTTAAAAACGAAAACAAGGCTTTTAAAGTCGAAAAATACAAGCACAGTTACCCAAATTGTTGGAGAACAGACAAGCCAATTTTATATTATCCATTAGATTCTTGGTTTATAAAAGTAACAGATGTAAAAGATAGAATGCATGAGTTGAACAAAACCATTAACTGGAAACCAGAATCTACAGGAACTGGACGTTTTGGAAATTGGTTGGCAAATGCAAATGATTGGAATTTATCTCGTTCACGTTATTGGGGAATTCCTTTGCCAATTTGGCGAACAGAAGATGGTAAAGAAGAAATTTGTATTGGTTCTGTTGAAGAATTAAAAGGAGAAATGGCGAAAGCTGTTGAAGCTGGAGTTTTATCAAAAGATATTTTTGAAGATTTCGAAATCGGAAATATGTCTGATGAAAATTATGCAAAAATAGATTTACATAAAAATATTGTCGATGAAATTACATTAGTTTCATCCGAAGGAAAACCAATGAAACGTGAAAGCGATTTAATTGATGTTTGGTTCGATTCTGGCTCTATGCCTTATGCTCAGTGGCATTATCCTTTTCAAAATAAAGAATTGGTTGATACAACTTGGAGAAAAGCAGATTTTATTGCAGAAGGAGTAGATCAAACTCGTGGTTGGTTTTACACTTTACACGCAATTGCAACCATGATTTTTGATGATGTTGCCTATAAAAATGTCGTTTCTAATGGATTGGTTTTAGACAAAAACGGACAAAAAATGTCTAAACGTCTTGGAAATGCAGCAGATCCTTTTACAACTTTAGGAACTTATGGAGCAGATGCCACAAGATGGTATATGATTGCGAATGCAAATCCTTGGGACAATTTAAAGTTCGATTTAGAAGGAATTGAAGAAGTAAAACGTAAGTTTTTCGGAACACTTTATAATACGTATTCGTTCTTTAGTTTATATACAAATATCGATGGTTTTTCTTATGATGAAGCTGATATCGCTTTAAATGAAAGACCAGAATTAGACAGATGGATTTTATCTGAATTGCATACGTTAATTGAAAATGTAGATAAATTCTATGCAGATTACGAACCAACAAGAGCTGCAAGAGCAATTTCAGATTTTACAGGTGAATATTTAAGCAACTGGTATGTACGTTTAAGTAGAAGACGTTTTTGGAAAGGAACGTATGAAACTGATAAAATTTCTGCCTACCAAACTTTATATACGTGTATGATTACTGTTGCAAAGTTGGCAAGTCCTATTGCACCATTTTTTATGGACAAATTGTATCAAGATTTGAACTCAGTTACGAATAAAGAAACTTCAGAAAGTATTCACTTATCAGATTTCCCTGTTTTTGATGCTTCTTTTGTTGATAAATCTTTGGAGCGTAAAATGGAAAATGCACAAAAAATATCTTCTTTGGTTTTATCATTAAGAGCAAAAGAAAAGATAAAAGTGCGTCAACCATTGCAAAAAATCATGATTCCTGTTGATAATCAACAACAAAAAGAAGAAATTTTAGCAGTTGCAGATTTAATAAAACATGAGGTAAATATCAAAGAAATCCAGTTAATGGAAGATGCTTCAGATATTTTAATCAAACAAATAAAACCGAATTTTAAGACTTTAGGGCCAAAATTTGGAAAAGATATGCGTTTTGTGGCAGCAGAAGTTAAAAACTTTACGCAAGAAGATATTAACAAAATAGAGAAAGATAAAAACATTTCTATTGAAATTAATGGGAAAAATATTATTTTAGACCTCTCTGATGTAGAGATTACTTCTAAAGATATAGAAGGTTGGTTGGTTGCAAATGATGGTGCTTTAACAGTAGCTTTAGATGTAACTATCACAGAAGATTTACACAAAGAAGGTGTTGCTAGAGAATTGGTAAATAGAATTCAGAATGCACGTAAAGATGCTGGTTTAGATGTTACTGATAAAATCAAATTAACGGTTTTAAATTTCGAGAATTTACAAAGTTCTATCAACGAGAATAAAGAATATATAATGAGTGAAACATTAACCACAGCATTGGTTTTTGTGGATGAATTAGAAAATGGTACAGAAATTGAATTCGATACCATAACAAGCAAAATATTAATCGAAAAAATTTAGAAAAATGTCTGACGTTAAAGTAAAATATTCAGAGGAGGATTTAAAAGAATTCAAAGGAATTATAGAGAAAAAAATAGCAAGAGCAAACGAAGATTTAGCATTATTAGAAGCTGCTTATAAAAACGATTCTGATAATGGAACCAATGATACATCATCATCTTTCAAATCTTTTGACGAAGGTTCAGAAGTAATGAACAAAGAAGCAAATGTGCAATTGGCTATTAGACAAGAAAAGTTTATTAGAGATCTAAAAAATGCCTTATTACGTATAGAAAATAAAACGTATGGTGTTTGTAGAGTTACTGGTAAATTAATACAAAAAGAGCGTTTAAAATTAGTGCCACATGCTACCTTAAGCATTGAAGCTAAAAGAGCGCAATAACTTAATCATTAAATTTTTTAAGCTTCTTTTTAAGAAGCTTTTTTTATGAAAAATATTTTCCAAATACTTTTATTTTTATTTTTTTCTGTGAGTTTTTCGCAGAAAAAAGTAATGAAAAAATTTCAAACTGCTGCAGATGAAATTACTATTTACACAGCAGGTTTAGATAATTTAGTGCTTGAAAACTCCACTTCAGAATTTATAGAAGTTTTTTTATACGCAGAAAGTTATGATGACCAATTAATAAAAATAGAAGAAAAAAATAAGGAATTATTTATAAAATTTCATTTTGAAGGTACTGAAACTAGAGAAGTTGTTTTTAGGAAATTTATTACAAAAAGGTTGCAAAGAGCCAATGCTATCGTAAAAATACCAACAGGAAAAAAGGTGTTTATTTTTGGTGAAAATGTAGATATTGAATCTAAAAATCATCAAAATGAATTGGCAATTTATATAGAAAATGGTATCATAAAGCTTCATGAAATAGCAGCAAACACTACTTTGAAATTGTATTCTGGAAATGTGTATGCAACTGTTAAAAACACAAATTTAGAGATCAATTCTAAAGATGGTAAAATTAAGGTTGATGACGTTTTTTATGAAAAAACACATGAAAATAAATTGTTAGAAAACACCAAAAGTTTTTCAATAACAAGCTTAAAAGCTAATATTTTCTTAACAGATAAATAAACACAATAATATTGTTATTTTTGTGAATTCAAAATTAAAAAAATGTCAAAAAAGAATATTGCAATTCTTACAGTTTTATTAG
>CAXBPL010000003.1:0-86589 GCA_963977615.1 uncultured Polaribacter sp.
CATCTTTATGCACTAAACCAAAAACTTTTTCGCCCAAAAACTCTGAGGGTTCATAGCCCAATAAGTTCTTTACAGCTGGACTAACATATTCAAAAGTACCATCTGGTTTTTGTAAACTGATTAAATCATGCGAATAATCAGTAAGAATACGATACATCTTTTCTGTTTCTTCTATTTTAAGTCTTATTTGTTTTTGTTCTGTAATATCTTGAGCTGTACCATAACAACCAATTACTTTATTGTTTTTATCTTTAATAGGTTTACCTCTAGAGACTATATGTTTTAAAGTACCTTTTGATGTATAAATCTCTAATTCTATGTTATAAGGTATTTCATTTTCAATACAATTTGCGACTGCATTATTCACTCTAATGAAACTTTCTTCTGGGTAAAGTAATTCATGTTCAGCGTAATTTGGTGCCCCTAACTCTGGTGAACGTTCAAATATATTTAATAACTCTTTAGACCAAGTTACTTTGTCTGTTGCAACATTATACTCCCAACTTCCTAAGTGCGATATTTCCTGTGCATCATTTAAAGCATCATTTAAAGCATTGTTTAAATAACTTAATTTTTCATTTTGATCATCTAACTTTATTTGCCTGGTTTTTTGCTCTGTAATGTCTTGAAAAACTCCTATTAAACTAGTTACTTCTCCTTCCTCATTTGTTAAAGGATACCCAATAGAATGTACCCATAATTTTTGTTTTTTTTCATTATTAAATTTTAAAACAAGATCAAATTTTTTCTTTTCTGCGATACTTTTTTCTACTGCCTTTGCTAAAATTTCTGCAGAACCATCAACATAATACCCTACACAATCTTCAAAAGGTGGAACCTCACCAACAGGAAGACCATGAATTGCAAAAACTTCTTTGGACCAAAGTATTTCTTGTGATGGAAGCTTCATTTCCCAAGCACCAACCTTTGCTAATCTTCCAGATTCATTTAAAAGAAATTCGCTTCTCTCTATTTCTTTAAGAGCTTTTCTGGTTTCAGATTCACTTGTTTTTAAATTATTTTCTGTTAATTTTTGTTTTGTAACATCGTTCATTACTATTACAGCTCCTAATATATTGCCATCTGCATCAGAAAAAGAGGTACCATTACAAATAACATTTCTTAGATTTTTGTTTTTTGCTTTAATTACAACTTCTCGATTCCTAATTTTCTGACCTTTAAAAGCCTGCATCAATGGTATTTCTTCTGTTTTCAGTAAAGTTTCTCCATCTTCTTTAAACAAACCATAACTTTCTACCCACTTATCACTAGAAATTTTCAATATATTAACTCCATGCCATTCTATAGCTTTTTTGTTAAAAAAAACTAACTCACCCTCAGAATTACAGGCTATTATAGCATTAGGTTGGTTTTCTGTCATTGCATTAATAAACTCAGTTTGTTTTTGTATTTCTATTTGAGCTTCTTTTATATCTGTAATATCCTCAATAGTGCTTAGTGAATATTTTTCATTACTAATTTTAATTATTTGTGATGAAGTTTTCCAAAATCTTATTTCTCCTGATTTTATAACAAATTCAGTTTCATGATTTTTTATTTTACCATTTTTCATTAATCTTTCAAAATATTTTTCTCGATCTTCTAAAGACTTCCAAACAGCTTTTGGAAAATTACTATTATTTATTATTTCTTCTGGAGTGTAACCAGTTACCTTAAACGCAGCATCATTGGTATCTACAATTTTATAATCTTTTAATCTAGTAAGAATTATTAAATTTGGACTGTTTTTAAAAATATTAAAGAATTTTTCTTCATTCTCTCTTAATTTTAATTCAGTATTTTTTTCGTCTGTAATATCTTGTAAAACACCTCTTTTACCAATAATTTTATTTTGTTGATTGTAAATTGGCTGTGCCACACTTCTAATCCAAACTACTCCTTTTTTAGGGTTATTATATTTTAGCTCAACATCATATGGTTGTCCTTTTAAAAGTAAATCCTGGCTTACTTTAGTAAACTCTTCTTGAGATCTTTTGCTAAATTTTTCAAAAAGACTATTTTGTTCTGGAATACCTTCCTCTGGATTTGATCCAAATATAGTATGCACATAATCTGACCAGCTAACATATTCAGTTTCAATATCATGATCCCAATATCCTATTTTCGCTATTTTACTAGCCTCATCCATAGAATATTTTCGTCTTTCTAATAACTCTAAAGATTCTTGGATTTTTTGTTTTGATAACTCTAATTCTTGTTGTGCATTTTTAGCAATAGTAATATCTTGTGTAACTCCTCTTCTACCAATAATTTCATTTTTATCATTATAAATAGGTTGTGCAACACTTCTTACCCAAATATCTTTGTTTTTAATTTTATTAAAAACTTTCATTTCAATATCATAAGAAACACCTTTTGTAGTAAGGTTTAGTACAGCATTGTTTAGTGCTGTAATAGATTCTTTATCTAAATATTTTATAAATTCTTTTTTTGGAGGTACTGGTTGTTTAGGATCAAATCCATGGATATTAAAAAGATAATCTGACCACTTAAAAGTATCTGTAACCATATTATGTTCAAAATATCCTATTTTAGCTATTTTACTAGCCTCATCCATAGAATAATTACTGTTTTCTAGTAAATTTAAAGATTCTTGAATTTTTTCTTCTGCTATTTTTGATGCTGTTATATTTTGTAAAAGACCTCTTCTACCAATAATTTTATTTTGCTGATTATAAACTGGTTGTGCTATAACACGAATCCAAACTTTTTGATTTTTAAGGTTCTTAAAGTTTATTTCAATATCATAAGGTGTACCTTTTAAGGTAATTTCTTCAGTAGATTTTGTAAATAATTCAAACGATTCTTTGCTTAGATATTTTTGAACTATACTTTGATCTGGAATTCCGGCTTTTGGATTAGATCCTATAGCATAGTGAACATAATCGGACCATATTGATATGTTATTCTCTGTATTAACATCCCAATAGCCAATTTTTGCTAATTTACCAGCCTCATCCATTGAGTATTTTCGTTTCTCTAACAACTCTAAAGATTCTTGAATCTTTTCTTTAGATAATTCTAATTCTAGTTGTGCTTTTTTATTTTCTGTAATATCTTGAATAACACCCTTTCTTCCAATAATTTGGTCTTGTTGGTCGTATATGGGCTGTCCCACAGAACGTATCCAAACTTCTACATTTTTGAAATTGATTATTTTTAATTCAATATCATAAGGAGTTCCATTTGCGTAAAGATTTAGAGAGGCTAATTCTAACTTTTTTAAAGATTCTTCATCACACATTTTTACAATTTCTTTTTGTAATAGTATTTTGTCTTTAGAATCTAAGCCACACAATTTATAAACGTAATCTGACCATATATATGTATCTGTTAAAAGTTCATACTCCCAATAGCCTATTTTAGCCATCTCACTAGCCTGTAATAATGAAAAATCTCTTTTTTCTAAAAGTTCTAGAGATGTTATAATTTCTTGTTTTACTTTTATGTTTTCAGTAATATCTTGTAATAAACCTCTCCTTCCAATAATTTTATTATGTTTATCAAATACAGGTTGAACTACATTTCGTACCCATAATTCCTTATTTTTTTGATTTATTAATCTTAATTTAATATCAAATGCAACACCTTCTGTATGTAGCTTTAAGTTTGCTTTTTCAATTTTTTCTTGAGATTCTTTATCAAAATATGAAAAAAGTTTTTCTTTGGGAGGTACTCCATCCTTTGGGTTTAAACCAAATATTTCATAATGATAATCTGACCAAATAGCATTAACATTGTCTATGCTATACTCCCAGTATCCAATTTTTGCAATACTACTTATCTTGTGTAAAGCAATTTCTTTATCTTTAAGTAATTCTAATGAAGTTTTAATTTTTTGCTGAGAAAATTCTATTTCAAGTTGTGCT
Source organism: uncultured Polaribacter sp. (assembly GCA_963977615.1). Lineage (GTDB taxonomy): Bacteria > Bacteroidota > Bacteroidia > Flavobacteriales > Flavobacteriaceae > Polaribacter. The sequence goes on from CAXBPL010000003.1 coordinate 3,891, forward strand.
TTTTTAGAGTCTGTAATGTTGTGCAAAACACCTCTTCTCCCAATAATTTCATTTTGTTGGTTGTGTATTAGTTGAACCACATTTCGTACCCAAACCTCTTCATTCCTCTTATTTATTAACTTTAATTCAATATCATAAGGAATTCCTTTTTCAGTAAGGTCCTCAGTAGCTTTGGCTAATTTATTTTGAGAGTTTTCATCATAAAATTTTATGATTTCATTTCTTGATGGAATTTTATCATTTAAATCTAATCCATACATTTCATAAATGTAATCAGACCATATAAAAACATCTGTTGCTATATTATATTCCCAATATCCAATTTTAGCTACTTTACTTGACACTTTTAAAGAATGATCTTTTTTTTCTAACAACTCTAAAGAATATTGGAGCTTTTGCTCAGAAAGCTCTAGTTCTTCAATTCTTTTTTCTTTTTCTTTATTAGCAAGTATTAGTTCAATGTCATACTTTTCTTCAGCCTTCTTTATATCTTCTGTTACAGATTCAAATTTTTGTTTATAAGTTAAAGGCTGAAAAACATCTCTTAAATTAAATATTTTTTCAAATGAATTACTTAAATCGAAATACCTTAAATAGAAATAGAAAAGAACACTGTAAAAAACAGCAAAAACACTTTTTGCTACTAATCCTGATATTATAATTGAATTTAGGTCCTCTAAACTCCAAAAAGATATAACAGAGAAAAAAATAGTATCAAAACTAACAACGATTAACATTGTTATACATATTTGCAAGAACAAAAACCTTATTCTTTTTGAAATATATTCAAAGATTATAATAATTAACAACGAATCTAAAAATAGTGTAATATTACCTATAAGTACATGCCAAGGAGCGTTTGTAAAAACATTAGTTGTTATATATAAGGAGTTATCTGTATTGGGATCTTTTAAGTTTAAACCAAATACAAATAAAAGTACTGTTATTAATAAATTAACGATAAATAAAGCATAAATTATTTTTTTTGTTTCAATTGCATCTTCTTTAATGTATACAACTAATAAAGCAAAAAGAGTTACAGTTATAAAAATTGAAGAACCTGGAGAAAAAAGAAAGTTATTAATAATTGAGACTTGGGTAGTATTGGACAAGAATACCTGCATGAATTGGAATAAACCCAAGCAAGCGAATAAAACTCCAATACCTAATTGTTTACGAAGTCTAAATAATAACAGTATTACAAAGGCAATTAATGTTCCTTGTAAAAATAGAATAGCAATTTGATTATAATCCATAAATTTAGATTATTAGTAATTTAAACCTTAAAATAATTAAAGCTTACAATTTTTGATGAAAAGATAAGCATTATCTTACTTTTTTAAAAGTTTAATGATAAGTATTTTGAAAAAAGTAAATTTTTAATCTTTTGTTCTGTAGATATTTATTTTTATATAAAAAATATGATTGTATATCTTCTATTTTATAATTATTCAAAAAAAAAATCCAGCTCATAAAGCTGGATTTTAAAATATTGATACAAAACAAATTACTCTACAGTAACCGATTTTGCTAAATTTCTTGGTTGATCTACATTTTTACCTAACATTACTGCTATATGATAAGATAGTAATTGTAAAGGAATTGTAGTTAACAAAGGCGTTAAAGCTTCTTCTGTATCAGGAACTTCAATTACGTGATCTGCAATTTCTCTTACTTGTGTATCACCCTCAGTAACAACAGCAATAATTTTACCAGCTCTAGATTTTATTTCTTGAATATTACTTACTACTTTTTCATAATGACCTCTGTTTGTAGCAATTACAAAAATTGGCATATTTTCATCAATCAAAGCAATAGGTCCGTGTTTCATTTCTGCAGCTGGATAGCCTTCTGCATGAATGTAAGAGATTTCTTTTAACTTTAAAGCACCTTCTAAAGCTACAGGAAAGTTAAAACCTCTCCCTAAATATAAACAGTTTGTTGCATCTTTATAAATAGCTGCAATACTTTTCACATGGTCATCAATTTTAAGTAATTTTTCTACTTGTCTAGGAATTAGTTGCATCTTTTTAAGATAGTCTTTAAAAGTATGTTCTGCCAATGTTCCATTTGCTTTTCCAAGTTTTAAAGCTATTAAAGTTAACACCGTAATTTGTGTTGTAAATGCTTTAGTTGATGCTACTCCAATTTCTGGACCTGCATGTGTATAAGCTCCAGAATGTGTTTCTCTTGCAATAGATGAACCAACAACATTACAAACACCATATACAAAAGCTCCTTTGGATTTTGCCAATTTAATTGCTGCTAAAGTGTCTGCAGTTTCTCCAGATTGCGAAATTGCAATAACAACATCTTTATTCGTTATAATTGGATTTCTATATCTAAATTCAGACGCATATTCAACTTCCACAGGTATTCTAGCCATATCTTCAATAAGATATTCAGCTACCAAACCAGCATGCCAAGAAGTACCACAAGCGATAATAATAATTCTGTTTGCGTTTAAAAATTTATCAAGATTATCTTCTATACTAGACATCTTAATCATATTTTCTTCCACTAACATTCTACCTCTAAAAGTATCTGTAATTGCTTTAGGTTGTTCATGAATTTCTTTCAACATAAAATGGTCATAACCACCTTTTTCAATTTGATCTAAACTCATTTGAAGTTTTTGGATAGTTGGCTCTACTTTAGAGTCATCATTTATCTTAAAAACTTTAATTCCTTTACCTAATTTAATAACTGCCATTTCTTCATCTTCTAAATAGATGGCATTTTTTGTATATTCTAAAAAAGGTGAAGCATCAGATGCTACAAAAAACTCTTTATTAGCATCACCTACTCCAATTGCAATAGGACTTCCTAAACGTGCTACAACAATTTCATTTGGTCTATTTTTATCGAAAACAGTAATTGCATAAGCTCCAACAACATTTGTTAATGCTAATTGAACAGCTTTACCAAGTTTACAACCTTCCGTTTTTTTAACTTCTTCAATTAAGTTGATTAAAACCTCAGTATCTGTATCACTTTTAAAAACATAACCTCTAGAGATTAGTTCTTTTTTAATCGTATCATAATTTTCAATAATACCATTATGAACAATTACTAATTCTTCAGATTGCGAATAATGTGGATGAGAATTTACATCATTAGGAACTCCATGAGTTGCCCAACGTGTATGACCCATACCAATTTTACCCACTTTTCTTTCTTCTTCTGCATCCGTGATTTTTTCTAAATCAGAAACTTTTCCTTTGGTTTTAGAGAGTTGCATTTTCTCACCATCATAGATCATAACACCAGAGCTGTCATAACCTCTATACTCTAATCTCTTTAAACCATTTATAACTATTGGATAGGCATCTCTATAACCTATATAAGCTGAAATTCCACACATTGCATTTTTTTTTAGTTAGTTACTTTTTATTTCTTTTATTTCTTTTCTGAGTATGATATTTTTAATATTGGTCTATTAAAATTATTCGTAAGTGAATTATTAAAAATTGTTACTGCTTTAGGATTCCAACTATAATTTCTAAAAGACTCATCACCAACTGAGCTTGGTAAATCTGAAGGATTAAAAGCTTTTAATTTTAATGTAGTATCATAAGTAATTTCTCCACTTAAAATATCAGATAAATAATCAGTAAGGCTAAAAATGTATTTATCCCTATCAGCATTCAAAAACCCAAGAATACCACCAAAAGTAAGTTCACTATATGCGTCTTTTATTTGACCAAATGTAGGATTTGGTGAAACTCCATTACTTTTATAAAGATATAATCTTTCTGGAATATGATCTGTATCTGCAGAAGGATCTACGTGAAAAGTTAAAGTAGCATCATTAATCAACCAATTTTGTGCTTTTATTTTCAATTCATCTATTTTATTCTGATCAAATAGCGTAATGTTACCTTCACTTCCTGCAGTTCCTTGTATCTTAATATTATCAGTATCAGTATACACTTTATCTTCCATCTTGTAGGTATTAATCCTAAAACCTAATAATGGAAAAGAATTATTTTTTGTTACCGTTTTTAAAGTATCAGTAGTCCCTTTATTCAAAACAGTATTCGTATAATATACTTCTATAGATGGTCTTAAGTCTGAGCTGGCATTCGTAAAACTAAATGATGTTAATGAACCCTCATTACCTGAAGCCTCTAAAATAACCCCTCTAAAATAATCGTTAAAAGCTGCTTGTGTAGAAAATGCAGTATTTTCGTATTCATCTAAAAATAACGTTTTAAACGTAGCTTTATCTAAAGGAATTCTAGCAAAAGGTACAGGAATTGTACTTGTTGTAGAAGCGAAATACCTAACAGTATCAGTTTTAAAAGTTGTATTATTATACAGTTTCCTTTTTACTACAACCATTGTACTATCTTCACTTGGTATAAGAGGATAGTTAACTTGACTATTTAATGGATCACCCATTTTTTCAAAAACTGCATCAGAAAAAAAACTGTTTGTTTTTGTTGGATTTTCTAAATTTAATTGACTAATAAATGTATTAGTTCTGTATACATTTAGATTAAAAGGTTTGGTTTTATCGCCAATTACAGAATCTATTTCAAATTTTGTTGCATCAGCATTTAAACTAACTTGATAAGGTAGTTTTAAAAAAACAGTATCAATAACACTAACAACATCTGTAGTATCAGTAATATCTGCATCATCTACAACTTTTAAACCTAAAGTTATGGCAAGTTGAGAAACTATCGAAGCTTCTAACTTTTCATAATCTGGGCTTGCATAAACTCCTAATAAATATTGATTTAAATCAGTTTGCTGCGTTATTAAACTAATATTATCTGATTGAATCCTTAGTAAAGGACTATTTTCTGCAGTAACATAGACTGAATCAACACTCTTATTAAACTTTATATTACTAATAACGTTGGAATCTATATTTGTGAAATCTTTTTCACAAGATACTATTGCAAATGATAAGCATACTATTACACTTATATAAACACTTTTTCTAATAAAATTTCTCAATGTAAAATAATTAATTGGTTGCAATTAAATCAGCATAAAAACTCAAATAAGCTTCTTTTAAATTCTCTTCTTGATATCCTAAAACTGGAATTTCTTGTTTTTCTATAAAAGAAATTAATTCCTCATCAATGGTTTCACTTCCGTGAATAATTGCATCAGAATTTTCAATAGCACTTTTTAAAATATTAATATGATTTGGTGTTTCTATGGTGTCTGTTTTCTTAGATTTGTTTAAATCAAACTTTACTTTATCTGCTAAGTCCTCATTTAATTCACCCTCAAAACCATTACTATATAAAGAAGTTACAATTTTACTTTCTGTAAATAAAGGTTCTTCTTTATAAAATTCTTTTAAATAAAGAGGCAATAAAGAAGCCATCCAACCATGTATATGAATAACATCTGGAGCCCAATTTAATTTCTTTACAGTTTCTACAACACCTTTTGCAAAGAAAATGGCTCTTTCGTCATTATCTTCAAAAAGCTCATCATCTTCGTCTGTAAAAACGGCTTTTCTTTTAAAATATTCTTCATTATCTATAAAGTAAACCTGCATTCTTTCTTTAGGAATTGAGGCAACTTTTATAATTAAAGGCATGTCTATATCATTCACAACAAGGTTCATTCCAGAAAGCCTAATCACCTCATGTAATTGATGTCTTCTTTCATTAATTACACCATATCTTGGCATAAAAATACGGGTTTGAACCCCTTTAGAATGGGCGTTTTTAGCAGAGGTAAAAGCGGTCTTCGACAACTCTGTTTCTGGTAAATAAGGCACAACTTCAGAAGATACAAATAATATTCTTTTGTCTTTCATTAAATCAAACTCTTTTATAAGATGCGCAAAAGTACAAATTATTATGCTAATATGATGTTAAATTGGTAAGTTTGCACCATCTATACAGTATCTTACTATGGTTATTTTTACAGAAAAACACGCTTTAAAAGTTTATTTATCAGCATTAAAAGCACAAAATAAAACAATTGGTTTTGTTCCAACAATGGGAGCTTTACATCAAGGGCATTTGTCTTTAATTAAACAAGCTCAGCAAAAAAACGACGTTGTAATTGTTAGCATTTTTGTAAATCCTACACAGTTTGACAATAAAGAAGATCTTGTAAAATATCCTATAACTTTAGAAAGTGATACCAAATTACTAGAAAGTGTTTCTTGTGATGTACTTTTTCATCCTTCAGTCGAAGAAATTTATCAAGAAAATATCGTTTCAGAAAACTTTAATTTTGATGGTTTAGAACATCAAATGGAAGGGAAATTTAGAGATGGACATTTTAATGGAGTTGGTACCATCGTAAAAACATTGTTTGAAATTGTAGAACCTGACATAGCTTATTTTGGGCAAAAAGATTTTCAGCAATTGCAAATCATCAAAAAAATGGTTGAGAAACATCAACTAAATTTAAAAATTAAAGGATGTAAAATTTTTAGAGAAAAAGATGGTTTAGCAATGAGTTCTAGAAACACGAGGTTATCCAAAGAACATAGAGAAATTGCACCATTTATTTATAAAACACTTAAAAAAGCAAAGAAAAAATTTAGTACCAAAAATGCTGAAAAAGTGAATAAATGGGTAGAAAATCAATTTAAAAAAGAACCTTTATTGGAGTTAGAATATTTTACAATTGCTGATGAAAAAACATTAGAAACTATTGACAAAAAAGAAGATGGCAAAAAATACAGAGCTTTTATTGCTGTTTTTGCTGGCGAAATTAGATTGATAGATAACATTCAATTAAAAAATTAGTAATTAAAAAATGTTTATTTTTGCAAAATGTTAGTACAAGTTGTAAAATCAAAAATCCATCGTGTAAAAGTTACAGGTGCAGATTTAAATTATATAGGAAGCATTACCATAGATGAAGATTTAATGGATGCTGCTGGTATTATTGAAGGGGAACGTGTTCAAATTGTGAACAATAATAATGGAAATCGTTTAGAAACATATGCAATTCCTGGACCTCGTAAAAGTGGCGAAATCACTTTAAATGGTGCAGCTTCTAGATTGGTTGCTGTTGGCGATGTTTTAATTTTAATTGTTTATGCTTTTATGGAATTAGAAGAAGCAAAGAAATTTAAACCACAATTAGTTTTTCCAAACGAAAAAGATAACACACTTACATAATTTTGGATATTAAAAAAGTTTTAAAAATAATAATACCTCTCATTTTGGGAGGTTTTTTAGTTTGGTATTCCCTAACCATAGTTTCTCCAGAAGAATTAGTTCAATATTTTAAAAGCGCTAATTATTGGTGGATTGCTTTAGGGTTATTCTTCGGAATTTTAAGCCATTTATCGAGAGCTTATAGATGGAAATTTTTGTTAGAACCTTTGGGTTATAAACCTAAATTCATCAATTCTACATTAGCAGTTTTAGTGGCTTACTTAATGAATATTTTTTTACCAAGAGCAGGAGAAGTTACAAGAGCAGCTGTAATGACAAACTACGAAAATATTCCGTTTGAAAAAGGTTTTGGAACCATTGTAGCAGAAAGACTTGCAGATTTAATAATGATGTTGATTATTGTTGGTATCACTCTTTTTATTCAATTCGATTTTATTTGGGAACTCATAAGTAAAGATTTTAATCCCGTAAAAACCTTTGGTAGTTTACTAATCGTAATTATCGTTTTCACTGCTTTTATCTTATATATCAAAAAAGGAAAATCAAACTTTGCAATCAAAGTAAAAGCTTTTTTCCTTGGCTTAAAAGAGGGAGTTTTTAGCATTTTAAAAATGAAAAACAAATGGGCCTTTATATTCCATACCGTTTTTATTTGGGCAATGTATATTGCTATGTTTTGGGCAACAATTCCTGCTGTTAATGGTTTAGAAGTTCCTGTTGGTGGCATTTTAATTGGTTTTATTGCAGGTGGTTTTTCAATTGCTGCAACCAATGGTGGTGTAGGTTTATATCCTGTTGCAGTTGCAAGTGCACTCGCACTTTTTGGAATTGATAAAGTTACAGGAAACGCTTTTGGTTGGATTATGTGGACTGCACAAACAGCCATGATTATCGTTTTTGGAGGTTTGGCATTTTTGTTATTACCAGTCGTAAATAAAAATAAATAACTTCGAATAATTTTTTAAAAAAAAATTGTATCGAGAAGTTGGGCGTTTCCTAAAAAGGTCGCGCTTTCCACTATATCTTTTTGCTGAAAAAGCAAAAAGGATGTCGTTTCAATCGCTAACGCAAATACTTGCTAGCTTTTGGGAAACCTTTGAATTTATTTCTTGTATAAAATTACTATCTTTGGTAAAAGCAACCTCATGAATACAGAAGAAAAAAGAAAAACATTATCTAAATGGATTTTAGAAACAGATGAAAATGTTTTAAACGAAGTGGAAGCTATTTATAATATAACAAATCAGAACATAGAAATTTCTGATGAACATAAAACTATTTTAGATCAAAGATTAAAAGATCATCAAGAAAATCCAACAAGTGGCAGAAATTGGACTGAAATAAAAGCCGAACTATCTTCAAAATATGGATTTTAAAGTAATCTTAAAACCCACAGCTGAAGAAGAACTTATAGATGCATTAAAATGGTATGATTTTAAAAAAGATAATTTGGGAACTGAATTATATCTTGAAATTTCTAAAACCATTGAAACAATAAAAGAAAATCCAAAAGCATTCCAAAAACAGTATAAAAGTTTTAGAATCGTCTTTACAAAAAGATTTCAATTCGGAATTCATTACACAATCGAAAAGCAAACTATTTTTATTCATGCCATTTTGCATACCAGCCAAAATTTAAGAAAGTAAAATAGTCTCTCTGTTTTTTAAGATTACTTTGTAACTTTGAATCTTAAAAAACTTTCTAATAAAAAAAATGGCAAAAACCAAAACAACTTTTTTCTGTCAAAATTGTGGAACTCAACATGCAAAATGGGTAGGACAATGTGGTGCTTGTAAAGAATGGAACACCATTGTTGAAGAAGTTATTCAGAAAGAAGAAAAACGCGTTTGGAAACAATCTACAACAGCGAAACAAACCATTAACAAACCCTTAAAAATTGCTGATATTCAGTTAAATCCTGAAGAAAGAGTAATTACAAACAACAACGAATTAGACACAGTTTTAGGGGGTGGTTTGGTAAAAGGTTCTGTAACACTTTTGGGTGGTGAACCTGGAATAGGAAAATCGACTTTATTATTACAAGTTGCTTTAAATATCAGCCAAAAAGTATTGTACGTTTCTGGGGAAGAAAGTCAATCTCAAATAAAAATGAGAGCAGAAAGATTAGAAGGCATCAACTCTAATTGTTTAATTCTTACAGAAACCAACACACAACAAATCTTCAAAAATATAGAAGAAACCAACCCAGAAGTTTTGGTCATAGATTCTATACAAACTTTGCATACAAGTGCTATTGAAGCTTCTCCTGGAAGTATTTCTCAAATTAGAGAAACTGCTGCAGAATTGATAAAATTTGCCAAAGAAACTGCAACTCCAGTGTTGCTAATTGGGCACATCAACAAAGAAGGAAATATTGCTGGACCAAAAATTTTAGAACACATGGTAGATGTTGTTTTACAGTTTGAAGGCGATAGAAATCATACCTACAGAATTTTACGAAGTCAAAAAAATAGATTTGGTTCTACCTCAGAATTAGGAATTTACGAAATGCTTTCAAACGGATTAAGAGAAATTTCAAATCCGTCTGAAATATTAATTTCTAAAAAAGATGCAGATTTAAGTGGAACAGCAATTGCATCAACTTTAGAGGGAATTCGTCCTTTAATGATAGAAATTCAAGCGTTGGTTTCAACAGCAGTTTATGGAACTCCACAACGTTCTACAACAGGCTATAACTTAAAAAGATTACATATGATTTTGGCTGTTCTTGAAAAAAGAGCTGGTTTTAAATTAGGTGCAAAAGATGTTTTCTTAAATATTACAGGAGGTATTAATGTAGATGATCCTGCAATAGATTTGGCTGTTGTTGCTGCAATTTTATCATCCAATCAAGATATTGCCATCAACCCAAATGTTTGTTTTGCTGCAGAGGTTGGTTTGGCTGGAGAAATAAGGCCAGTTTCTAAAATAGATCAACGAATTTTAGAAGCAGAAAAATTGGGTTATAAAACTTTTGTGGCATCAAAATATAATAAAATTTCCTCAAAAAATCACGGAATTAAATTGATTTTAGTTGGTAAAATTGAAGAAGCTTTTGCTACTTTGTTTGCTTAACTAAAATAAAAACACTCTAAAAACAGTTATACTTTTTTAATATCTTTGGTGCTTTCTTAATCTAAAATTTTAAATGGACGATTTTATTCTATATTTTAAAATGGGGCTAACACACGTGCTCGATTTTTCTGCTTACGATCATATTTTATTTCTAATAGTTTTAGCGGTTATTTTTACCGAATTTCAATGGCGAAAAGTAATTTGGTTGGTTACCTTATTTACACTGGGTCATTCTATAACACTGGCTTTATCTGCTTACAAGATTTTGGAAGTAAAAATGGATTTAATCGAATTTCTAATTCCATTAACCATTTTTATAACAGGTTTAATCAACATTATAAATGCTAAAAAAGAAGCCTCTAATAAAGGGAATATCAACTTAATATTAGCGCTGTTTTTTGGTTTAATTCACGGTTTAGGTTTCTCCAATTATTTTAAAATGATGATTGGCAAAGAAGAAGATAAACTATTTCCTTTAATAGAATTTGCATTGGGTATTGAAGTAGCTCAAATAATAATCGTTTTAAGTATTTTGATTATTGGCTATCTTTTAAAATCTTTCTTTAATGTAAAAAGAAGAGATTGGATTTTAGTGTGCTCATCAATCGTAATCGGTTTTTCTATACAAATGATGCTTGACCGCGTTTTTTGGTAAATAAAAACTTTGTCTATTAATTAACGTTCCATTTCTACAAATCTTTTTAATTTCGTTGCATGACAGAAAAAAAGCAATTAAAATATGATAAAGCCTACTTAAAAATGGCTTTAGAATGGGGTAAATTATCTCATTGCAAACGCAAACAAGTAGGTGCTTTAATTGTAAAAGATAGAATGATTATTTCTGATGGTTTTAATGGTACACCAACAGGTTTCGATAATTGTTGTGAAGATGAAAATGGCGAAACAAAATGGGAAGTTTTACATGCAGAAGCCAACGCAATTTTAAAAGTAGCCTCTTCTACACAGTCTGCAAAAAATGCGACTTTATACATCACTTTATCACCTTGCATACAATGTAGTAAACTAATTCATCAAGCAGGTATAAAACGCGTTGTGTATGCAAAAAGTTATAGAGATACTTCTGGAATAAATTTTTTAGAAAAAGCTGGTGTTAACATCAAACATTTGCCTTATGAATAAAAATAACTTACCTATTTATTTTTCAATTGCAGTGGTTTTGGGAATTTTAATTGGTGTTTTTTTTGTCGGAAATTCCAGTAATTTGTTGTCTTTTACTGAAAATCAAAAGCAAGAACAAAAGATAAAAAAACTCATCAACTTTATTGAACAAGATTATGTAGATGATGTAAATACAGAAGAATTATTGGATGGCGCAATTACACAAATGTTAGGAAAATTAGATCCACATTCTGTGTATATTCCAAGAGAAAATCTGCAAGCTGTTACAGAAAATATGCAAGGTAATTTTGTGGGTATTGGCGTTCAGTTTAGAATGATAGAAGACTCAATTACAGTTGTGCAACCCATTAAAGGTGGTCCAAGTATAAAAGTAGGAATTAAAGCTGGAGATAGAATTTTAATGGCTGATAATGATACTTTATATAACAAAAATATGTTTAACAAATTTGGAGTAAACATGTTCACCAACAAGGTTCCTGCTTATTTAAAAGGCGAGCCAGGTACTAAAGTTACGCTACAAGTTTATCGAAAAAGTATAGATTCTCTTTTTAAAGTTGATGTTACTCGTGGCAAAGTAAATATCAAAAGTGTAGATTTAGCGTACATGATTAATGATTCTATTGGTTATATAAAATTAGATCGTTTTGCAAGAAACACATACAGAGAATTTAAAACTGCTCTTGGAGATTTGATAGATCATGGAATGACAGACTTAGTCTTGGATCTGCGTGGAAATGGAGGTGGATTTATAGATATTGCCAACAGAATTATCGACGAATTTTTAGAGGATAAAAAATTAATGGTATTCACAAAAAATAACAAAAATTTTGTGGAAGAATATTTTGCGACCTCAATTGGTACTTTCGAAAATGGTGGTTTGTATGTTTTAATTGATGAAAATTCGGCTTCAGCATCAGAAATTGTTGCTGGTGCTTTACAAGATAATGACAAAGGAACTATTATTGGAAGACGCTCTTTTGGTAAAGGTTTGGTGCAAGTAGAAATGGATTTAGGTGATGGTTCTGCAGTTCGTTTAACAACTGCAAGATATTACACTCCAACAGGACGTTCTATTCAAAAACCTTATGATAAAAATGGCGATAAAGACTACAGAAGAGATTATGAAGAAAGAATTGCAAATGGAGAATTATTAAGTAGAGACAGTATAAAAGTAGTAGATTCTTTACAATACAAAACACCAAAAGGCAAATTAGTTTATGGTGGAGGAGGTATTATTCCTGATGTTTTTGTAGCTATAGATACCACTTCTTATATGTCAAGCTTCTATTTTAACTCAATCAATAATTTTGCTTTTGATTATGTGGATAATAATAGAAAAAAATTAGCAAAATGGAACATTGCAGATTTTGTAAGTGATTTTGATACTGATGAAACTGTTTTGGATTCTTATTTATCGATTATAAAAGACAGAGCAAAACCATCTTTCAAAACCAAAGAAAGTTTAAAAAAATACTTAAAAGCGTCAATTGCAAATGTGCTTTTTGGTGATGTTGGTTTCTACAGAATTATGCATCAAGATGATAAAATGTTGCAGAAAGTTTTGGAGTTGGAAAGTAAGATAGAATAGCTTTTCTTTGTTCCAATGATTTCCATAACAACATCCAACAACAAAAAAGTATATTTTGCTTCAGATCAGCATTTAGGTGCACCAACTCCTGAAACTAGTTTTCCTCGTGAAAAAAAGTTTATTTCTTGGCTAGATGAAATAAAAGAAGATGCAGAAGCCATATTTTTATTAGGCGATTTATTTGATTTTTGGTTCGAGTATAAAACTGTTGTTCCTAAAGGATTTGTTAGAGTTCTAGGCAAATTAGCCGAAATTAAAGATTCAGGAGTCCCAATTTATTTTTTTGTTGGGAATCACGATTTATGGATGAATGATTATTTTGAAAAAGAATTAAACATTCCTGTTTATCATAAGCCACAAGAATTTATCATCAACAATAAAAAGTTTTTAATTGGTCATGGAGATGGTTTAGGCCCTGAAGATAAAGGCTACAAACGTATGAAAAAAGTGTTTACTTTTCCTTTATTCAAATGGCTTTTTAGATGGCTTCACCCAGATTTAGGTGTAAAATTAGGCCAATATATGTCCGTTAAAAACAAAATGATTTCTGGCGATGAAGATGCTAAATTTTTAGGCGAAGAAAATGAATGGTTGGTACAATATTGCAAAAAAAAGTTAACCGAAAATCATTATGATTATTTTGTTTTTGGCCACAGACATTTACCTTTAGAAATTAATTTATCAGCAAAAAGCAAGTACATGAATCTTGGAGATTGGATTCAGTATTTTACGTATGGAGAATTTGATGAAACATTTAAACTTCTTAAACATAAAGCATAAAAAAAAGCGACAATTAAATTGTCGCTTTTTAAATATATTATTTTTATTATTTTAAATTAAAACTTACTCTAGCAAATAAGAATCTACCTCCAATACCAAATTGTTGAGATCTTCTAGACCAATCAAAACGACCACCACTTCTATTTGCTTCAATAGCTCTATCTGGGTATACATCTAATAAGTTATTAGCACCAACAGTTAACGTTAAATCTTGTGTAGCTTTATAACCAAGAGATAAATCTGTAACAATTTTAGAACTAAAATTTTGCTGATTAGCAATTGTATTCGTTGCTTCTGACACCTCACCAAAATATACGTTTCTTAAAAACACATTAAATTTACCAGTAGTTAAACTATTCGTTAAATTTATTTTAGTTCTTGGTACAGCTTCTTCTAAAAATATTCTACTATCTTCAGGAAAATAAGTTCCTTCTAGACCTGCATTTTTTAAAATTTGAGAGGAATTAATTCCTCCTTGCTGTCTTGTTTGAGAAAATGTACCAGCTAAATCAGTTTTTAACCTAACATTATTTCCAAAAGTTGCTTTATGCGTAATTACTACATCCACACCTTTAGATTGTGTGTCTATTGCATTTGCAAAGAAAGAGGCAGCAGTAGCATTTGCTTGCACTAACAACCCTTGTAATTCTGCATTTGCTGCATCAATTGGATCTCCATTTCCATCTACTTGAGGTGCAAACTGACCTGTATACACTACTCTATCATCAATATTTACAATATAACCATCTAAGGTAAACGTAATATTAGCATCTGGTAATTTAGCTGTAAAACCTGCACTAAAACTATTAGAAGTTTCTTCTTTTAATTGAGGAATTCCTAATAGTTTAGCAGCTTTACTATCATTAGAAAAAGTACCAACTTCTACAGGAATACCATCTTGAAAAATCGTTGAGGTAGAGTTATAATTTAATTGATGTAAAGAAGGTGCTCTAAAACCTGTGTTAAAAGAAGCTCTCAATCTTAAATTATCGGAAACTTTATAAATTGAAGCTAATTTAAAATTTAAAGTAGAACCAAAATCTGAATAGTTTTCAAAACGTGTAGCAAAAGTAGTTGAAAATGTTTCAGAAAATTTTGCATCTAAATCTACATATGCAGCAACACTACTTCTATCTCTATCCAATTCATTTTTTGGACCAAATCCAGGAAATACTTGAGAACCACCAGGTCTTGCACTACCAAAGAAATCTTTTAAAGGACTTGTACCTGCAACACCATTAAAAGAACTTCCATCTGCTTGATACTGTGTATATGATGATTCTTCTCCAGCAACAATTTGATAATTTTCAATTCTATGTTCAGCTCCAAAAGCAACACCAAAACCATCAAATGTATCCTTATAAAATTTAGATACATCTAAATTAGTAGTATTTTGAGTAAATGAAAATCCACCAGCATCAAAAATTGTTGGAGATGCAACTCCTTGAGATGCGTTATAGGTATTTCCAATGATAAAATCGAACGCATTTTTTCCATACGTGTTTGAAAAATCTACATTCCAATCACCAATTTTACCTTTAATACCAACAGCTAAAGATTGATCTGAAATTGTTGAATTAATTTCTGGCAAGAAACCATCAATATAAGCAGGCGTAAACGTTCTACTTTGATTTGGTAATCTATAAAAACCAGCAGAATTAC
The DNA here is from genome assembly GCA_963977615.1 of uncultured Polaribacter sp. GTDB lineage: Bacteria > Bacteroidota > Bacteroidia > Flavobacteriales > Flavobacteriaceae > Polaribacter. Next base: position 19,249 of record CAXBPL010000003.1, read on the forward strand.
CTGCTCTAGAACCCAAACCTGCAAAAGAGTAAATTTCTGTTCCATTATCATCTAAAGGAAGTTTAAAGTTTGCGAAAAATCGCCCACTTCTTACTTTAGATTGTCCAACTCTCATATTAAAATCGGTTCTGTTTAAACCTCTTGCAGCTAACTCAGATGTAGTTGCATCCACTCCTAGAATTGTTTGTAATTCTGATAAACCATCAGCTGCTGTTGTTGGATAACCTGCAGTATTTGAAAAACCTTTTAAATCATTTAAAATAGTGTTGTATTGAGCAGATGCTGGATCTAAACCATTTGCTAAAGACATAAATTTAGAAGTATCATAATTTGCAGCATTTGCTACACGTTCTACAGCATTGAACCCATTAAAAATAGATCCTTCCCATTCTTCCATTCTGTTGTAATCTTCACGAACATCAAAATCTCCAGAAAATGTAATAAAACCTCCATTTTCACCTAAAGGTAAACCATAGCTTGCACTAATATTGGTAGTTTCACCATCTGAACCACCAGTTTGCATATTAGAGTTTTTACTAAAATGAGCTCCAGTAGTTACAGCAATCGCTAATTCATTTACAGTTTCATTTAAAACAATATTTATAACACCTGCAATTGCATCAGAACCATATTGTGCTGCTGCACCATCTCTTAAAACTTCGATTCTTTTAATAGCTGCTGCTGGTATTGCATTTAAATCTGTACCTACAGAACCACGTCCAAAAGTTCCATTTACATTAATTAAAGAAGAAGTATGTCTTCTTTTTCCGTTGATTAATACCAACACTTGATCTGGACCTAAACCTCTTAAAGAAGCAGGATCTACGTGATCTGTTCCATCTGAAATAGTTTGGGTATTTGATGTAAAAGAAGGTGCCACAAAATTTAAAATCTGATTTAAATTAACCTGTGGAGCCATTGCTGTTAATTCTTTAATATCTACAATATCAATTGGCACAGGAGAATCTATAGCAGTTCTATTAGGATTTCTAGATCCAATAACTATTATCTCTTCTAAAGATTCACTACCTTCTTCAATAATAATATTTAAAAAAGAGGTGTTTTTTACATTCACTACTTTGGTTTTAAAACCAATTGATGAAATTACCAAATTTACTGGCAATTCTTTTACAGTAAGACTAAACTCACCATTTTCATTTGAGGTGGTTCCATTTGTAGTACCTTGAACTACAACATTCATAAAAGGTAAAGCTTCACCTGAAGCATCTTTTAATTTTCCTTTAATATTTTGTGCAACCAAACTTAATGGAAGCAACATTAATAAAGAAAAGATTAAAAATTTGTTAAGTTTTTTTTGAGCCATGGTATATTGAATTTTCAGTTATACACAAATATTGGTGTTTTAATTTTAAAAAACAAATAAAATTACCATAATCATAATTTTTTATATTTTTTTTTAATATTTACACAATATATTAACATAATTAACATAATTTTTTTATTTCCTTTCTAAAAATCACTTTAACCTTCTTTTAACAAGAATAATTTTGTTAAAATTGTAGCTTTGTTTGTCGTTAAAATTAACACCTAATACACAATATTATAATGGATGTAGATGTAAGAGCTATTAATGAAAAAATAGAAAGAGAAAGTGCCTTTATAGACATTCTTACTCTAGAAATGAATAAAGTTATTGTTGGGCAAAAGCAAATGATAGAAAGTTTGCTAATTGGTTTGCTTGGTAATGGCCATATTTTATTAGAAGGTGTTCCTGGTTTAGCAAAAACACTTGCTATTAACACATTGTCTAAAGCTGTAGATGCTTCTTTTAGTAGAGTGCAGTTTACACCAGATTTATTACCTGCAGATGTTGTTGGAACTATGATCTACAATATGCAGAAAAATAGTTTTGAGATTAAAAAAGGACCAATTTTTGCGAATTTTGTTTTAGCAGATGAGATTAACAGAGCTCCTGCAAAAGTACAATCTGCTTTGTTAGAAGCGATGCAAGAACGTCAAATTACCATTGGCGATACTACTTTTAAATTAGAGGAACCTTTTTTAGTAATGGCAACTCAAAACCCTGTGGAACAAGAAGGAACATATCCTCTACCAGAAGCACAGGTGGATAGATTTATGCTGAAAGTTGTTATTGATTATCCAAAATTACAAGACGAGCAAATTATTATGCGTCAGAATTTAACTGGCGGTTTTGCAACTGTAAATCCTGTAATTTCTGTTGAACAAATCATTAGAGCAAGAAAAGCTGTAGATGAAGTGTATATGGATGAAAAAATTGAGAAGTATATTCTTGATATCATCTTTGCAACTCGTTATCCAGAGAAATATAATTTACCAGAATTAAAAGATTTAATCAGTTTTGGAGCTTCTCCAAGAGGAAGTATCAACCTTGCAAGAGCAGCAAAATGTTATGCTTTTATTAAAAGAAGAGGCTATGTAATTCCAGAAGATGTTAGAGCTGTTGTTTTTGATGTTTTACGTCACAGAATAGGAATTACCTATGAAGCAGAAGCTGAAAATGTAACGTCTGTTGAGATTATCAACTTAATTATTAATGAAGTAGAAGTACCATAAAGTTAAGTTGGCAGTAAAAAAGTGGCAGTAGGCAGTAGCTTACTCAAACTTGTTATTTAGCTGCTTACATGATACTGATAACTGCAAACTGATGAGTGAAGACTGCTTACTGAAATAATGGATACAAAAGAAATACTTAAAAAAGTTCGTAAAATAGAAATTAAGACAAAACGTTTGTCTAATGATATTTTTGGAGGTGAATACCACTCCTCTTTTAAAGGACGAGGTATGACTTTTTCTGAAGTTCGCCAATATCAATTTGGAGATGATGTAAGAGCAATTGATTGGAATGTTACTGCACGTTATAACGAACCTTATATTAAAGTTTTTGAAGAAGAACGCGAATTAACAATGCTATTAATGGTAGATGTTTCTGGTTCAGAATCTTTTGGAACTATCAATCAATTTAAAAAAGATACAGTTACAGAAATTGCTGCAACCTTAGCTTTTTCTGCTACTCAAAACAACGATAAAGTTGGTTTGATTCTTTTTTCTGATGATATTGAACTTTTTATTCCTCCAAAAAAAGGAAAAAGTCACGTTTTAAGAATTATCAGAGAATTGATAGAGTTTAAACCAAAAAGTAAAAAAACAAATATTAGTGTCGCTTTAAAATTTTTATCAAGTGTGATGAAAAAAAGAGCCATCGTTTTTATGCTGTCGGATTTTATGGACGATGATTATGAGAAAACAGCAAAAATAGCCAGTAAAAAACACGATTTAACAGGAATAAGAGTCTATGATAAACATGATGAGGAAATTCCTAATTTGGGAATGGTGCCAATGTTAGATGCAGAAACTGGCGCAATTCAGTATGTAAATACATCATCAAAATCAACAAGAAATAGTTACAAAGCAAACGCATTAAGACTTACTGATTATTACCTAAATACGTTTAAAAGAAGTGGTGCAGGTACTATTAATACAAGAGTTGACGAGAGTTACGTTAAAAAATTATTAGGTTATTTTAAATATAAAGGGAAATAGAAAAAAAAGCCCATCTTAATCTTCCCATTTCGACTGCGCTCAATGCAGGCTACTGGAAGAAACACTCGCATGAAAAATGTTGATGGAATCGTTATAAAATAATAGAAAATAAAAGTTGAAAAATATCATTACATATAGAATATTTCAAATAGAAAGTAAAAAAAGACAGACTAAACGTCCTTTCTCTTTTGGAGAGAGGATTGAGGCGAGAGGCTTCTTGTTATTTCTTTTTCTTTTTTGTGGTTTTGTCACTTTTGCTCAAAATTCGGTAGTAAAGTCGCAAGTTGAAACTTCTAGAATTAGAATTGGAGAACAGTTTACGTATAGAATTTCTGTAAACGAAACCGATAATGTAATTCTGCCAAAACTTGAGCTAAAAGGCTTAGAAGTTATAGATTCTGCTAAAATAGATACTTTAAATAATATGCTTATTCAGAAGTATATTTTAACGGGTTTTGATAGTGGTGCATTTTATATTCCTCAACAACAAGTATTTGTTAAAAACCAAGCCTATTTAACAGATTCTTTGTTAATAAACGTTGCTACAGTTGCTATAGACACTACAAAAATTAAAAAATTTCCAATAAAATCTATCAAAAAAGAACCTTATACGTTTGATGATTTTAAAATGTACATCTATTTATTAATAGCAGCTTTATTAATTATTGGTTTCTGGATTTATTGGTTTGTAATCAGAAAAAGAAAACTTGAAGAAGATGAACCTACTTACATTGCATTACCTCCTTATGAGGAAGCAATGCATAAATTAGGCGAATTAGACGATAAATTATTATGGCAAAATAATAAAGTTAAAGAGTACTATATTGAGTTGACAGAAATAATTCGTGGTTATATAGAGCGTGAATTAAAAGTACCTGCTTTAGAAAAAACTACAGATGAAATTATTGAAACGTTAAATGATTTTCATGATGCAGACACTATAAATACAACTAAAGAAACTATTAAAAAGTTGAAAGCTTTATTACAAGAAGCAGATTTAGTAAAGTTCGCAAAATCGAAACCATTAGCTCCAGAAATAGAGGAAGACAGAAAAGACGCTGAAGAAGTAGTTCATAATTTGAAACCAAAACCAATTAGCAAAGATGAAGAACTGGAGTAATTTCGAATTTCTAAATCCCGAGTTTTTATGGCTACTGATATTAATTCCTTTATTAGCTGTTTGGTATTTCTTAGTGCGTAAAAAAGATGCTGCTGTTTTAACAGTGCCAAGCATTAAAGGCTTTAAAACAAAGTCGTCTATTATATCAAAATTAAAACCAATTTTAGGGCTTTTAAGATTATTGGCTTTGGCAGCTATTATTGTAGCTTTAGCAAGACCAAGAAATGTATCTGTTAGTAAAAAAACAAAATCTAACAAAGGTATAGATATTGTTATGGCCATTGATGTTTCTGCAAGTATGTTGGCTAGAGATTTAAAACCAAATAGATTAGAAGCTTTAAAGAAAGTTGCAGTAGATTTTGTTGATAGAAGACCAAATGACAGAATAGGAATTGTAGTTTATGCAGGAGAAAGTTTTACACAAACGCCTATTACCAGTGATAAAGGAATTGTAAAACGAACCATTTCTAGTTTGCAATGGGGCCAATTAGATGGTGGAACTGCCATTGGAATGGGTTTAGGTTCTGGTGTTAACAGATTAAAAGAAAGCAAAGCAAAAAGTAAAGTAATTATTTTATTAACTGATGGTGTAAATAATTCTGGAAATATAGACCCAAGAACTGCTACAGAATTGGCAAAAGAGTTGGGTATTAAAGTGTATACTATTGGTATTGGTACTAATGGAATGGCAGATTTTCCTTGGAGTAAAGATCCTAGAACTGGACTTTTAAATTTCAGAAAACAACAAGTAGAAATTGATGAAGCCTTGTTAAAAGACATTGCAAAAGAAACGAATGGAAAGTATTTTAGAGCTACAGATAATGAAACTTTAAAAGAAATTTATGATGAGATAGATAAACTTGAAAAAACAAAAATAGAAGAATTTAAATATTATAATTATCAAGAAATGTATAGAGATTTGGTCTTTTTAGCGCTTGGTTTTTTACTATTAGAATTCTTGTTGAGAAACACACTATTTAAAAGTTTTATATAAAATCATGTGTAATTGTTGAATTGTGTAATTGTGTAATTGTAAAAGTATGTACGTATTTTCATTTGAGAAATTAAAAGTTTGGCAGGAAGCAATTAACTTTTCTGTAGAAATATATAATTTAACAAAAAGTTTTCCTTCGGATGAAAAGTTTGGAGTTACAAGTCAGTTAAAAAGAGCGTCAAATTCAATTTCTGCAAATATTGCAGAAGGCACATCAAGAATTACAAATAAAGATAAAGCACATTTTTCAACAATTGCATTTAGCTCTACAATGGAAGTTTTAAATCATATAATTCTATGTAATAAACTTCAATTTATAAATGATGAAATTTATTTAGAATTAAGAAAAAGAATTTATAAAATATCAAATATGTTAAATGCTTTAAGAAAATCACAATTAAACAGTTAAACAACAATTACCCAGTTAAACAATTACACAATTATACCTTTTCACAATGTATCGATTAGAAGAACCAATTTATTTTTATTTATTAGCAATCATTCCTGTAATGATTGTTGTTTTTCTATTGGTTTTATGGTGGAAAAAAAGAACGCAACGCAAATTTTCTAATCCTAAATTGTTAGAAAAATTAGCACCAAATTCATCAACTTTTAAATCGACTTTAAAATTATTGATGTTACTTTTAGGAATTGCTTTTTTAGTAATTTCTTTGGTAAATCCAAAAATGGGTTCAAAATTACAAACCGTAAAAAGAGAAGGTGTAGATATTGTGTTTGCTTTAGATGTTTCTAAAAGTATGTTAGCAGAAGATATTGCTCCTAATAGACTGGAAAAAGCGAAACAAATCATTTCAAAAATTATAGATCAATTAGGTTCAGATAGAATTGGTATCATAATTTACGCTGGAAATGCATACCCACTGTTACCAATTACTACAGATCATGCAGCTGCCAATATGTTTTTGCAAAATGCAAATCCAGATATGGTTTCTAGCCAAGGAACAGCAATTAATGAAGCTTTAGAACTTGCAAAAACGTATTATAATAATGACGATCAAACCAACAGGTTTTTAATTATTATTTCTGATGGTGAAGATCATCAAGAAGAAACAAAACAAGTGGCACAGAATTTGAATAATGAGGGTGTAAAGATATTTACTATTGGAGTTGGTACAGAAAAAGGTGGCCCAATCCCAATGTATTTAAATAACGATATGATTGGTTACAAAAAAGATAACCAAGGAGAAACTGTAATTACCAAAAGAATGCCTGAAGTTTTACAGGAAATTGCAGACATTGCAAAAGGTAACTATATAGATGGTAATGTTACTGAAAACCCTGTAAAAATAATGGCAGACATTATTGCAAATGCAGAAAAAAATGAATTTGAAACAAAACAATTTTCAGATTATAAAGACCAGTTTCAATGGTTTTTGGGAATAGGTATTTTATTTTTACTTTTTGATATTTTCTTGTTTGATAAAAAAACAAAATGGGTAAGAAAAGTAGATTTATTTAACGAAGAAAAAACAAAAAAATAATAAACATGAAAATATACTTAAACATACTTATTGTGTTCTTAATGATCTTTTCATCAAATGAAATTATTGCACAAAAAGATTCAACTGCTTTACAACGTAAAGCTAGAAAAATGGTTAGAGAAGGTAATAAATTGTACAGTCAAAATCAATTTACAGATGCTTCTGTAGCCTATAAAAAAGCGTTAGGAAGTAATGCTAATTATGACAAAGCAAGTTATAATTTAGGAAACGCCATGTATCAAAATAAAAACTTTAAAGAGGCTGTTCCTCAATACGAATTATCAGCAAAAACAGCAGAAGATAAGTTTTCAAAAGCAGAAGCTTACCATAATCTTGGCAACACAATGATGGAAACTAAAAACTATCAAGGTGCTGTAAATGCTTATAAAAATTCTTTAAGAAACAATCCTAATGATGATGAAACTCGTTATAATTTAGCAGTTGCTCAAAAAATGCTTGATAAAGAAAATCAAGATAATAAAGACGACAAAGATAACAAGGACAATAAAGACAAAGACAACAAAGACAAAGACGATAAAGATAAGGACAAAGACAAAAAAGAGGGAGATGATGAAAAGGATAAGAAAGATGATGGAAAAGACGATAAAGATAAAGACGGAAAAGACGAACAAGATAAAAACAAAGATCAAAAAGACGATCCTAAAAAGGATGATAAAGATCAAAAACCTAAGCAGCAACAAGGAAAAATGTCTCCTGAACAAATTAAGCAGTTGTTAGAAAGCTTAAATAATGAGGAAAAAAAGACACAAAAGAAAATGAATGCTCAAAAGGCAAAAGGTAAAAAAGTAAAACAGGAAAAAGATTGGTAAAAAAAGCCCATCTTTACTTCTTCCTATTTTGTTATTAACCAACACAAACTTTTAGAAGAAAACTCATACTCTTGAGAAAATGTTTATGAATTCAAAAGATTATTTTAATACGTTAGTTTTAAATACTTCCTCCTTTCCTACTATGGAATTTAGAAAGGGCTTTTTTGTATGTTTATTTAGTTTACTTACACTTTCTGTATTTGGTCAACAAGCGGAATTAGAAGTAAGTGTTAGTAAAAATAAATTAGGTTTAAACCAGCGCTTACGAATAGAATTTTCTATAAATAAACAAGGTGCTGACGATTTTACGCCTCCAAAATTTAGTGATTTTAAAGTTATTCAAGGACCAAGCCAATCTGTGAGCCAATCTTGGATTAATGGAAAAGTTAGTTTTTCGCAATCTTATACGTATATATTACAACCTACTAGAAAAGGTGAATTGATTATTGATGCTGCAAGTATTAAAATCAATGGAAATACGTTAAACTCTAAAATGATGAAAATTATTGTTTTAGATCCTATTGCAGTTCCAGAAAACCCTAATGATCCAAATTACATAGCCGAACAAAACATTCATTTGGTAGCAGAAATTTCTAAATCTAAGCCTTATGTTGGTGAAGGTATTTATGTGGAATATAGATTGTACGTAAGTGAAAACATAAGCGTTTATGATACATCTGTAACTGAAGCTCCACAATACAATGGTTTTTGGAATCAAGAAATTAAAATAAATGGTTTTCCTGTAAAAATGGGAAAATACAATGGAGAAAATTATAGATATATAGTACTTCAAAAAGCATTGTTGATTCCTACAAAAACTGGTAGACTTACACTAGATCCAATGAAAATGGATATAACAATTGGTGTGCCAACAGGAAGAGCCGATTTTTTTGGAAACGTAATTACCAAAAATATAAGAAAAGAATTTTCATCACCTAAAAAAGTTATTAGTCCAGAAAGCCTTCCTTTTGAAGGAAAACCAGAAAATTTTACTGGAGCTGTTGGTCAATTTAACTTTGATGTTTCTTTAAGTAAAGAGACTTTAAAGGCAAATGAATCCTCTCAAATAAAAATAGCAGTTTCTGGAAAAGGAAACCTAAAATTATTCGAATTACCTACTGTAGAAACACCTGCTGAATTAGAAAAATATCAACCAGAAAGAAAAGAAGATGTAAGAATTACAACTGATGGTTTGAGTGGTTCTGTAACAGATTCTTATACAGTTGTTCCTCAATATAAAGGCAAATATAAAATACCAAATGTATCTTTCTCTTATTTTAATCCTGATACAAAAAAATACAATACTATAAATACAGATGATTTGTATGTAGATGTTACTGAAGGCAAAGAATTAATTACAAATAATGGCAATTCTGCAATAAAGAAAAATGTAGTTATAACTGGTAATAATTTTAGATATATTCAAACTCAAAGCACTTTTACAACTTCAGAAAATAACGATTTTTACAAATCATATTTATTTTACATTTTATTATTACTCCCTTTAGCTATTATTCCTATAGGAATTATCATTGCTAAAAATAATGAGAAACGCAACAGTGATCTTGTGGGTCTTAAGTTGAGAAAAGCTGAAAGATTAGCTAAAAAATATCTATCTGAAGCGCAAAAGCAATTAGGTAAAAAAGAATCTTTTTACGAGGCTTTAGAGCGTGCTTTACATAATTATTTAAAAGCAAAATTAAGTGTAGAAATTGTTGATATCAGTAAAGAAAATATTGCTACAATTCTTAATCAAAGAAATGTGAACGAAACTACTATCAAACAATTTGTAGATGTATTAAAAGCTTCGGATTTTGCACGTTACACGCCTGTAACAGATACTGAAATGAAGCAAGAATTTGAGAGAGCAAAACAAGTAATCGTTGAATTAGATAAACAGTTATAAAATGAAAAAAATCCTTTTTTTATTGTTGATAATTGCCAACTCTGTAGTTGCTCAGAATGCTGAAAGCTTATTCTCTACTGCAAATGATTTATATAAAAATAATAAGCTTGAAGAAGCTATAGAATTGTATAAGAAAATAGAAGACCAAGGAATGATTTCTTCTGAATTGTACTATAACCTTGGTAATTCTTACTACAAACTAAATAAGGTTGGTCCTTCTATTTATTATTACGAAAAAGCTTTATTGATAGACCCTTTAAATGAAGATGTACAAAACAATTTAGTTTTCGCTAAACGTTTGGCTCTAGATAATATCGAAGAATTACCAAAAACAGTATTTCAAAAGTTTAATGAAAATTGGTTACAGAAATTCTCCTATAATCAATGGGCAGTTGTAGTAATTGTCTTTTCGTTTCTGGGTAGTTTGCTCTTTTTATTATTTTATTTTTCAAACTCACCTTCGCAAAAAAGATTTTATTTTGCCACAAGTATTCTTAGTTTTATACTATTGGTTTTTTCCTTTTTTATCGCTTACAATCAATATTCCTTTTATAAAAATAACAAAGAAGCTATTGTTTTTGCAGAAAAAACAGAAGTAAGAAATGCACCAACTTTTAATTCTGAAGAAGTTTTTACCTTACATGAAGGCACAAAAGTTATTGTGTTAGATGCAATTGATGATTGGAAAAAAATTAAACTAGCTGATGGTAAAATTGGTTGGATTATTGCCAATGAAATAAAATTGATTGAATAAATTTTTAATTTTATTTAACACACTATTAAAAAACCTTTGTTACTTTTACAAAAAAAATCAAAAACTTAATTTGAGAGCTAAAATAGCACTTTCTTTTACACTAATATTTTCAATTTTATTAATTGCTCCTACAGTAATTAGTGTGGTTGATGATAGCATAAACCTTTCTTTTCTTCTTAACATGAATGAAGAAGAAGAAGGAAACAACTCTATTAAAGAAATTAAAGTAAAAATAGCTTCAGAAAATGAAAACTCTTTTTTGGTTTTAAATAAAATTCAAAAACAGAAAAATATTAGTTTTCAATCTAAAAACTATATTTCTGAATATCCTAAAATTACTACTCCACCTCCTAAATACTTAATATAACATATCGTTTATTAAGTCAAAAATCAATTATTTTTTAAATTTAAAATACTCTAAATACATTATTTAGAGTCAAAATCTTTTATATATGTTTAAGTATATTAAAAACGATTTACCAGCAAGTGTTGTTGTGTTTTTCGTAGCATTACCTTTATGTTTAGGTATTGCATTAGCAAGTGGAGCACCTTTATTTTCTGGAGTAATTGCTGGAATTATTGGAGGAGTAGTAGTAGGTGGTCTTAGTGGATCAAAACTTGGAGTTAGTGGTCCTGCAGCAGGATTAGCTGCAATTGTATTAACTGCAATAGGCACTTTAGGTGGTTATGAAAATTTTTTATTAGCTGTAGTTTTAGGAGGAGTTATTCAATTAGTTTTTGGGGTTCTAAAAGCAGGAATTATTGGGTATTATTTTCCTTCATCCGTAATTAAAGGAATGTTAACGGGTATTGGTATTATTATTATATTAAAACAAATACCTCACTTTTTTGGGTATGATGCAGAACCTGAAGGTGCAGATAGTTTTATAGAAACTTCTGGAGAAAACACTTTTACTGCAATTTTAAATATATTCGATAATCTAATCTTAGGATCTCTAGTTATTGGTCTTATAGGATTGGCAGTCATACTATTTTGGGATAAAGTTTTATCAAAAAAAGCAAAATTTTTCACAATTATTCAAGGTCCATTTGTAGCTGTTGTTTTAGGGATTGTTTTTTTCATGCTAACAGGCTCAAGTGAAACCTTAAAAATTTCAGCATCTCATTTAGTGAGTGTTCCAATTCCAGATAATTTTGATTCATTTTTAGGTCAATTTAGTTCTCCTAATTTTGGTGCCATTACAAATCCTGAAGTATGGATTGTAGCTTTTACAATTGCTTTAGTAGCAAGTTTAGAAACCTTATTAAGTGTTGAAGCTTGTGACAAACTAGATCCAAACAAAAACGTTACACCTACCAACAGAGAATTATTAGCACAAGGTACAGGAAACATAGTTTCTGGTTTAATTGGTGGTTTGCCAATTACTCAAGTAATTGTAAGAAGTTCTGCAAATGTGCAATCTGGAGCAAGAACAAAATTATCAGCAATAATACATGGTTTCTTATTGTTAATTTCTGTAGTATTAATTCCTACTTTACTTAACAAAATTCCATTATCTGTACTTGCAGCAATTTTATTAGTAGTTGGGTATAAGTTAGCAAAACCAGCATTGTTTCTAAAAATGTACAAACTTGGTTGGAAACAATTTGTACCTTTTATTGTTACTATTGTAGGTATTGTTTTTGCAGATTTATTAATAGGTATTGGTTTAGGTTTGGCTGTTGGTATTGTGGTTATTTTAATTAAAAGTTTCCAAAATTCACACTTTTTACATATTGAAGATAAAAGTAATGGTAAACACAAAATTAAAATGACTCTTGCAGAAGAAGTTACCTTTTTTAACAAAGGTGCTATTTTAAAAGAATTAGACAGTATTCCTAGAGATACATTTTTAGAAATTGATGTAAGAAAAACAAGATATTTAGATAATGATATTATTGAAATTCTAGAAGATTTTGCCTTTAAAGCAAAAGAAAGAAATATCGATATTCAAATAATATCAGAAAGAGGTATTGTAGAAAATCCATCAAGTTATATTGAGTTTTTTAATTTAAGAACTAAAAAATCTGCCTAAATTAAATCTTATGAAAAAAATAAAGATATTAGTTCTGTCAGATATTAATACATCCACAGAAAAAATTGTTAAAAACGGTTTAAACCTAGCAAAAATTTTAGATGGTGAAATTGATTTTTTCTGTGTAAAAAAACCAACAGATATTGTAAAAAAAGAAAGTCAGCTTTCTGTAATGAGAACTATTAATGAAAAGTTTTTAGAAGCTGATAATCGAATAAAAAAATTAATAACAGAAATTAATAACGATCATAGTATTGTGATTCATCATCAAGTTTCATTTGGAAATTTAAAAGATGAGATTAGCAATCGTATAAAAGAAACACAACCAGATCTTATAATTCTAGGCAATAAAAATTCTAAAATATTATCATTTTTGGGTGATAATATTTTGGAGTTAGTTTTAAAAGAACATAAAGGTACAGTGATGATTGCTTCTGATAAAATTACTTTAGAAGCAAGCTCAGAACTATCTTTAGGGTTGCTAAATGAATCTAGATTCACAAGTACAAATAATTATAGAAACGCGATAGTATCTTTTGCTAAAAAGCCTTTAATCTCTTTTCAGGTAAATAGTGATACAGTTACTGATCAAAACAAAGTCTCAAAACCAGAAAATATTATTGAGTTCGTTTTTGAAAATGGAGATAATACACTAGCAAACATGGGTAACTACATGACTAGAAATAATGTCCAATTATTATTTGTGAATAGAGAAATGGAGAAAACAAAAGAAGCGAAATATAAGTTTGGAAACTTAGCAAATGAGCTAAATTGCTCGATTATGCTAACCCATTAGAGTTTTTTAAAAAACCCTTTCCAAATAATTATTATATTATAAAAATAGAATGACTAACTTGGTTTTTCACTAATTTGAAATAAAAAAACAGAATGAAAAAATTATTTTCTAACATTAAAGGTGATGCTTTTGGTGGAATTACTGCTGGTATTGTTGCTTTACCTTTAGCTTTGGCTTTTGGAGTTTCTTCTGGTTTAGGACCAAGTGCTGGTTTATATGGTGCTATTTTTATAAGTTTCTTTGCTGCTCTTTTTGGCGGAACAAGCACACAAATTTCTGGACCAACTGCACCAATGACTGCAGTAAGTATGATAATTATTGCTGGTATTATTGCAACTAATGATGGTGATGTTTCAAAAGCTTTACCAGCTATTTTAACTGTCTTTTTACTGGCAGGTTTATTCCAAATAATTTTAGGTGTAGTAGGCTTAGGTAAATACATCAGATACATACCTTATCCAGTAGTTTCTGGATTTATGACTGCTATTGGTGTTATTATTTTACTGACTCAAATATTACCATCTTTAGGATATTATCCAAAAGAAGATATTGTATTTGTTGACACCTTTAAACCACAAGCAGAAGAAGTAATTTTAAAAAACATTTTAAAAGAAGAAGCTGGAGAAGGGATTTTAGTTTTAGAAAACTTTGAAGAAACGATTAATAGAGCCGCAAAAATTGCACCTGAAGATATTTTAAAAGAATCTCAAACCTTGGCTGCAAAAGAAACTTCTGGAGCTTTAGGTGCTATAAAAGCTATTCCAAGAGCATTGCAGAATATTAATTTATTAGAATTACTGCTAGCTTTAGGAACTATTTTTATCATTTATGGCTTTAAACGGATTACTACTAAAATTCCAAGTACACTCGTTGCTTTAGTCGTCGTTTCTGGCATTGCTGTTGGTTTTGGGTTAGATTATAGAACCATTCAAGAAATACCAAGTGGAATACCAACAATTAAATGGGAAATTTTTTCTGGTTTTTCTTTAGATAGTATTAGTCCATACATTTTTACGGCTTTAACTTTATCACTTTTAGGAGCAATAGATTCACTTTTAACAAGTGTTGTTGCAGATAATATGACCAAAACAAAACACAAACCTAATAAAGAATTAGTTGGGCAAGGAATTGGTAACAGTATAGCTGCCATGTTTGGAGGTATTCCAGGAGCAGGAGCAACTATTAGAACTGTTGTAAATATAAACGCTGGTGGTAAAACTAAACTTTCTGGAATGATTGCTGGTATTATGTTGTTGGTTATAATGGTAGGTTTAGGACCTATAGCATCTAAAATTCCAGCTGCAGTTTTAGCAGGAATTTTAATAACTGTAGGTATTGGAGTTATGGATTATAAAGGGTTAAAAGCGATACCAAGTTTACCAAGAGACATCAAGTTAGGACCTATAAAATTAAGTTCAGAAGTTTTAATTATGATAATAGTTTTAATTCTATCTACTTTCTGGAACTTAGTGTATGCAGTAGGAATTGGTTTAGTAATTGCTTCGTTAATGTTTATGAAAAAAATTGGAGATTTAACTGCAGAAAGATCAGATGTTAAATCTTTAAAAGAAGAATCTTGGCCAGATGAAGGACAATTTCCTGTTAATTTAATAGAAGAAGTTTTTATCAAACATATTAAAGGACCTTTATTTTTTGGTTCCACTAGCGATTTTCAAGCACTTTCTCAACAAATACCAAACACAGCTAAAACTGTAATTATGCGTTTGGGCAGAATGCAATATATGGATCAATCTGGCTTATATGCTATGGAAGATATGTTGCAAGATTTAAAAACCAAAAACGTCGAAGTTCTATTTGTAAATTTATTAAAGCAACCAAGATATATGATGGAACGAATTGATATTATTCCAGATTTTATTCCAAAAGAACATATCTTCAAAAACTTTGATGAATGCATCCATTGGATAAAACAAAATATAAAAGACACAATTTAAAAAAATAAAAAATTAAAAAACATATTATGCCACACAGAAACAAAGCTGTCACAAAAGAAGTACAAGATCAATTAACACCTATGAAAGTGTTACAAGATTTTATAGAAGGTAATGCTCGTTTTATAAGAGATGAAGTACATACTATTGATCATAAAGCGTTAATTTCTCAAACTACAGATGGTCAGCATCCAAAAGCAATTGTTTTATCTTGTATAGATTCTAGAGTTCCTGTAGAGTTAATTTTTGATCAAACAATTGGAGATGTATTTGTAGCCAGAGTTGCTGGTAATTTTGAAAATACAGACATTTTAGGAAGTATGGAATATTCTTGTAAAGTAGCAGGAAGTAAGTTAGTTTTAGTCTTAGGACATGAAAGTTGTGGAGCTATAAAAGCTGCTTGCGATCACGTAGAACTTGGTAACATTACATCTATGTTAAATAATATTCAGCCTGCAGTTAGTTTATCTGAAACTCAAATAAAAGGAAAACACAATTCTTCTAATAATGAATTTGTAAACAAAACTATTGAAAACAATGTTAGTTTAACAATTAATAGAATTAGAGAAAAAAGCCCTATTCTAAAAGAAATGGAAGAAAATGGTGAAATTAAAATAATTGGTGGTGTTTATCACATTAGCAGTGGAAAAGTAGAATTACTGTAAAGTAAATTTTAAAACAACAAAAAGGCTTGCAATTGCAAGCCTTTTTTTATTGATCTATCTTTTTTTAAAAATGATTAAAGCTATTAATCAAACTTCAAAGTACGGTTTTCTTTATCCATAATAGCAGGAAATAAGGTTGGTATTATCGATTTTACTGGACTGTAAAGTATAGATTCTTCTAAGGTTTCTTTTTCTACAAAAGGAATCGTTTTGTTGAATTTATCAAACAAAAGAAAAATAACACTTAGGATTAAAGACCATTTTAAAGCTCCAAATATTCCACCTAAAATCTTATTTAATAAGCCTAAAGAACTAATATCTGCCAATTTAGTTAACAATTTTCCTAGAAAAAGAATCGTAAGAATTACTACCAAAAAAGTGATTGCAAAAGAGGCTATTTTATAAGTATTACTAGACCATTCTAAAACAGAATCTTGAAACTCTGCTTCTACATAATGAGAATAATGAATGGCACAAAAGACACCTGCAATTATTGCTACTAATGATGCAACAGAAGAAAAAAGTCCAGTTATAAAACCTCTTACAGCAGCAAAAATTAGAATTACAACAATTATGATGTCAACAATATTCATTTTTTAATAATTTCTGTAAATCTACATCCTTTTTTTACAAATTAAAAATGGGCATTGTATCTTTACACCTTAAATGTTTTTTATGACAAAAGTGAGCGATTTAAAAGAAAAATGGAATTTTTTAGTTGAAAAATTAACCAATGATTTTTCTGAAGGTGATGAATTAAATGTAGATGGAATTCTATATTTAGTAGGTGTGCAAGAATTAGGGCAAGGTTATAGAGAGTTTAAAAAAGACGAAAAAATGAACTTGATGCACATAGCAATCTGCAAATTGCTAGAGCCTTATGGGTATTATGAGTTCGATTATTTTGATGATGATGGTTGGCCACATTACAAAACAATTACTGAGTTACCAAATCTAAAACCTGGCGAACAAACTGTGTTGATGAAAGAAGCAATTGTTTCTTATTTTGAGGGTTTGGATTATTTTAAAGACTAAATTATTATTTAAAAATTATTAACTTTACAGAAGTTAGTATATCAGAATCTTAAAAATCAAAACATTAAAATGAATGAAGATGCTAAAAACTTACATAATTTTTATTCATATATAAAAGAAAATTTTCCATCTCAAGAAAGGTTTGGATTAAGAGATGGATATATTTATTCAAATTTTGTAAGAAAGATAAGATTTGAATTTTTTTTAACTAATAAAAAAATTGGTCTCAAATATCCTATTGCAAATATTCCAGAAACAAAAGTAACTTCATTAGATAATATAATTTTGGGGCTTGATGAAAAATTTGTTCATAAATCTTATAACCCAACTCCAAGGAATAAATATCATATTTGGGAATTACCCACAAAAGACCTTGATTATAAGGAAATTATGAATATTATTATCAGATTTGAAAATATTTTTCACTAAGATTGAGTAATTAATAATTGACAAAAATTATATAATTAAAAAGTTTAAACGCAACAGAAAATTAAAGTGTGATTTAAGTTGTCATTTCTTCGACCTAAGTAACACTCATTTTCTTGATCATCATTGAAAATATTTTTGGGAACAAGCGTTTTACATACACCCCTAATTTCTCTTTTGCACCAGAAATATAAACCTCTTCTTTTCTTTGTTTAATGGCCTTTAGCATTAATTTTGCAAAACGTTCTGGCTGAATTCCGTTTGCTGTAGCAGCATCCATTTTTTGTTGTGGAGTTCCATTTCCTGTTAAGGCATTTTTAGAAATATTGGTATTTATAAAACCAGGACAAACCAAGGTTACTGCAATATTTTCCTGATGTATTTCTGCTCGTAAACTATCAAAAAAACCATGCAAAGCATGTTTGCTTGCTGCATAACTAGATCTTAATGGAGTGCCTATTTTGCCAACAATACTTGTAGTTACTACAAAATGTCCGTTTTTATTTTTGATAAAATGAGGTAAAATAGCTTTTGTCAAAGCCACAGTTCCTAAATAATTAATATCCATAATTCTTTTATCAACCAAAATAGTAGTGTCTTTTACCAAAGAACGCTGACTAATTCCACCATTATTTACCAAAACATCTACAGAACCAAAAGCAGCAATAGCTTCGTCTGCTTTGGGTTGTAAATTTGTATAATCCTCTAAATCTAAGGTGATAATTTTTACCTTATCAGGATTTTTACAAGCTGCTTTCACCAACTCTAAATCGTCTTTTTTTCTAGAAGATAAAATCAATTTTGCATTTTGGTTTGATAATTCTAAAGCCAGCGCCTTTCCAATTCCAGAAGAAGCACCAGTTATCCAAACAATTTTATCAGAAAAAAACATAACATATAATTTAACGTTACAATATAATTCATTTTAAAAGAGAAATGTTATTTTTGGTATACTTGTTGACAAATATCTTCATAGAAAAACTGATTAAAATGATAAAAAAAATACTACCTATCTTATTGTTGATTTCTTCCATATCGTATGCACAACATACTATAAAAGGAATAATGAGTCCTGAGTTAAAAACAGATTGGCTAATACTTTATAAAATTGAAGGTACTAAACAGATTTTTGTAAACAATACAACTATAAAAACAGATTCTCTTTTAATTGGAGGTAAAAAAGAAGCAGTAAGCTCTTTTTCATTAAAATTACCTGCATCTGCAAAACCAGGAACTTACAGAGCAACCTATGCTTTAGAAGGTGCAACTTTTATTGATTTTTTTTATAATAATGAAGATGTTTCTTTCATTTTCAACCATGAATATCCACAGGAATCTGTTGCTTATACAGAATCGTCTGAAAATACTCTTTACAATAATTATAACAGAGATATTTCTATGATGCAGCAAAGGTTGGACTCTATTCAAATAGCTGTTTTACAAAACCCAAGTTTAGATTTTAAAGAGAAATATAAAAAAGCTTATAGAGATGTAAATGCTGTTCAAAACAAATATATTGAATCTGCAAAAGGCAAATATGTTGCTCCATTTATAATCGCTAGTGCAAGAAAAAATACTCCAGAAATTTTAAATTCTGCCAATGATTATTTGGCGAATATTAAAAATACATTTTTCGATTATTTAGATTTTTCGAACAAAACATTAATGAATTCTTCGTTTTTAATAAACAGAGTTTTAGATTATGTGTTTTACATAAATTATGCTGAAGATTTAGAGCAACAACAAGTTCTTTTTAAATCATCTATTGACACTGTGCTTTCTAAAATTAAAAATCAAGGGTATAAAAGAGATATTATTCAATTTTTAATAGAACAATTTGAGACTTCTAAAAATTTAGAAATTATAGATTATCTGTTTGAAAAACATTACAATAAATTACCCATAAATTTACAAGACTCTAAATTCAAAAACGAAAAACAAGCGTTGTTTGCTGCTGAAATTGGCAGAATTGCACCCGATTTTTCTTGGAATGAAAATGGTAGAAACTTAAAATTATCTACTTTAAATGATGCAGAAAACTATGTTTTAGTTTTTTGGAGTACAGGTTGTTCTCATTGTTTAAGAGAAATTCCTGAATTATATTCGTACATGAAAACCAAGCCAAATACGAAGGTTATTGCGTTTGCTTTAGAGAACGATTCTTATGCTTGGAGCACTTATAAAAACACAAATTTACAAGGTTGGCATAATGTTTTAGGTTTAAATAAATGGGAAAACGAAACAGCTAGAACTTATCAAATAAACTCTACTCCTACTTATTTAGTGTTAGATAAAAACAAAAAAATTATAGGAAAACCCAATGAAATTAATGATGTTAAGGAGTTTTTAGGGAAGATGTAAGAATTTTTAAAATGATATTTTGATTGATAAAAAGATGCTGAAATAAATTCAGCATGACAAATATATTTTATCAGAAATACAAAAAAGCATCTTCAAAATGCTCCATTGTAAATTTGTTGTTTTGATGTAAAATAGCAATAATATCAAAACGAACCTCAACATCTAAATCTCTTTGTACCACATAATAATCGATTGCAGAAACTAATAATTTTATTTTTTTAGGGGTGATAAAATCTTGTGGATCTCCAAAATAATCTGAGCTTCTCGTTTTTACTTCAACACCAACTAAAGTGTTTCCTTTTTGTGCAATAATATCTACTTCAGCTTTTAAATATCTGTAGTTTTTTTCAAGGATTTTATAATCGTTTTTGAGTAGATATTCGACTGCAAATTTTTCTCCTTTTTCACCAAGTTCATTGTGTTCTGCCATTTTTTTTAGTCTTCAGTTTTTCAGTAGGCAGTTTGCAGTCATCATTTTGATGAAAATTGCCAAGATTGTTAAATTACAAATTATTAGTTACTTTTATAGAGATATGAAAGAACAAACTTTAATTAAATATTTAGAATTCCTAAAAAAAGAATGTTTAAGACATCAGAATGATAAAATAATTACTGATGATGAAATAAATCAATTTAAGATTGAAATAAAAGGATTTATTGATAAAATGAAAAAAACATTACTTTCTCAAGACATCAAAAAGGAAATTTTAAATATCGATTTCAATTTAAATGAAGAAAATCATAATCACTCTAAATTCAAGGTGTTTAAATTTATTGGAGGATTTCAAGGTAAAGAATTTAGAGAACAAGAAAATAGAAAACAACGATTTTCAAAACTTTACAATGATATAGACTCAACTTTATTTAAAATAAAAACAATTATTTAATCTTCAAAAATCACTGAATACTGTTCACTGCCAACTGCCAACTTAATCACTCTCCCAAAAATCATTGCTCTATTCTCTGCTTCATGACCAGCAGGAAAATCGAATAAAACAGGAATATCTTCTGGAATAACATCTAGAATAAGTTGCTCAATAGAACTCCCCCATTTTGTAGTATTTTTTTTGACAAGTGACATATCACCAATAATAACAGCGTTTACTTTGGTAAAATATCCTGCACGTTTTAAACTTTGCAACATTCTATCAATCGAATACTTATACTCACCAATTTCTTCAATAAATAAAATTTTATTTTCTGTTTTAAGCTGACTTTTAGAACCTAACATAGAAGTTAAAATAGCCAAATTCCCTCCTATTAACTCTCCTTTTATTTCTTTGGATGATAAAGACCGATTGTAAGATGATGATGCTATTTCGTAGTTTAAATGTTCTCCAAAAAGTGCTTTTTTAAAAGATGCTATTGTTTCAATAATTTCTTCTGGTTTTTCCTCTAAACTTGTTGGCATCATTGCATGCAAGGTTTCAAAACCTAAATTATGAATATGATTGTGAAACGCAGTAATATCAGAATACCCAATTACCCATTTTGGATGCTTGTTAAATTCAGTAAAATCTAACATATCTAAAATTCTTACAGAACCATAACCACCTCTTGCAGCCCAAATTGCTTTTACCTTTTTATTATCTAAAGCATCTTGAAAATCTTGACAACGTTCATCATCAGTTCCTGCAAAATGATTATTTTGACTGTAAATATTTTTTCCTATTACAACTTTTAAACCCCAACTTTCTGCTAACTTTTGCGCTTTTTGAATGGTTGCTTGTCTACCTTGTAAAATTCCTGCAGGTGCAACAATAGCAATGGTATCTCCAACTTTTAAAAAAGGGGGGCTTGTTAATTTTTCTTGAGCGTTTACTGATGAAATAATCAGTAATAAAGCAATTGTAAAAAGTGATTTAATGTTCAAAATGCGTCTTGTTTCTTGTGTCTGTTAATTTAAATAATTTATTGATGTAAATGTATCAATTTTCAATGGTTTTTAAAACGCTGTTTTTTGTACTTTTGCACTTCAATAATCAGTACCTAAAATAAAGAAATATAGGATGAATACTCCAAAAAGATATACAATTACAGCAGCTTTACCTTATACAAATGGTCCAATTCATATTGGTCATTTAGCAGGTGTTTATGTGCCAGCAGATATTTATGCACGTTATTTACGCTTAAATGGCAAAGATGTTGCCTTTATTTCTGGCTCAGATGAACATGGTGTAGCCATACCAATGAGAGCCAAAAAAGAAGGTATTTCTCCTCAAAATATTATTGATAAATACCATACAATTATTAAAAAATCTTTTGCAGATTTTGGTATTTCTTTTGATAATTATTCAAGAACTTCTGCAGAAATTCATCATAAAACAGCTTCAGATTTTTTTACAAAATTGTACAATGATGGTGAGTTTATTGAAGAAACTTCTGCACAATTATATGATGCTGAAGCAGATCAATTTTTAGCTGACAGATTTATTGTGGGAACCTGCCCAAAATGTGGCTTTGAAGAAAGTTATGGAGACCAATGTGAAAATTGTGGAACATCTCATAATGCAACAGATTTAATTAACCCAAAATCTGCAATTACAGGAAATGTACCAACAGTAAAAGAAACAAAACACTGGTTTTTACCTTTAGATAAACACGAAGCTTTTTTAAAAAATTGGGTCGAAAATAAAAAGGATTGGAAACCGAATGTTTTAGGTCAAGTTAATTCTTGGATTAACGATGGTTTAAGACCAAGAGCTGTAACCAGAGATTTAGATTGGGGAATTCCTGTTCCTTTAGAAGATGCTGAAGGAAAAGTTTTATATGTTTGGTTTGATGCGCCTATTGGCTACATTTCATCTACCAAAGAATGGGCAGCAAGAGAAGGTAAAAATTGGGAAGATTATTGGAAAAAAGACGACACTAAACTCGTTCATTTTATTGGAAAAGACAACATTGTTTTTCATTGTATTATTTTTCCATCGATGTTAAAAGCGCATGGAGACTATATTTTACCTGATAATGTACCTGCAAACGAATTTTTAAATTTAGAAGGTAATAAATTATCGACTTCTAAAAATTGGGCAGTTTGGTTGCACGAATATTTGGAGGAATTTCCAAATCAGCAAGATGTTTTACGTTATACGTTAACAGCAAACGCTCCAGAAAGTAAAGACAACGATTTTACTTGGAAAGATTTTCAAGCGAAAAACAACAACGAATTGGTTGCCATTTTTGGTAATTTTATCAATAGAGTTGTAGTTTTAACAAACAAATATTATACAGGAATTGTACCTGAACCAAACGATTTTTCAGAAATTGATGAAGACGTTTTAGCTGCTGTTAAGGAGTTTCCAAATATTATTGGAAAATCGATAGAAAGATATAGATTTAGAGAAGCAAGCCAAGAATTAATGAATTTAGCAAGACTTGGTAACAAGTATTTGGCTGATGAAGAACCTTGGAAAATTATTAAAGTTGATGCAGAGCGTGTACAAACAATTATGTTTGTTGCTTTGCAAATATCAGCAGCTTTAGCAGTTTTAGCAGAACCATTTTTACCTTTTACATCAACAAAGCTAAAAGGAATTTTAAATATTGATGCAAACTTATCTTGGAAAAACATCACTGAAAAAAATATTTTAATTGCTGCAAATCATCAAATAGAAAAAGGTGAATTATTGTTTTCTAAAATTGAAGATAAAACAATTGATGCTCAAATTGAAAAATTAGAAGCCACTAAAATTGCGAACGAGCAAGAGAAAAAAGTAATTACTCCTCAAAAAGAAACCATCGATTTTGAAGATTTTACAAAACTAGATATTAGAATCGGAACAATTTTAGAAGCTGAAAAAGTTGCCAAAACTAAAAAGCTTTTAAAACTTAAGGTTGATGTTGGTATTGATGTGAGAACTATTGTTTCTGGAATTGCAGAAAGTTTTTCTCCAGAAGATATTATTGGCCAACAAGTTTCTGTTTTAGTGAATTTAGCACCAAGAAAAATACGTGGTGTAGAAAGCCAAGGAATGATTTTAATGACAGATACTCCTGATGGAAAACTAGCATTTATGGAACCAGGAAAGAAAGTTAAAAACGGACAAGAAGTTAGCTAAAAATAAAAAAATGATAAAGAATATAGTAAGTGCATTATTTATAAGTTTTAGTGTTTCTTTTTTCTGTCAAGAAACATTAATAACTTTTCAGAACGATTTAAAAACCTCATCATCAGACATAAAAGATGTAATTCCTGTTGTGAACACAGAAACTGATGAAATAGCTTTTTTTGTAGCGGATGCAAAAAACGTGTATGGGTATAAAATTGATGCAGATTTTAAGGTTTCAGAGAAAATATCATCCGAAGAAAAAAGAAGAAAATTTAAGGTTATTATTGGTTCTAGCGCTTCTAAAGATGATTCTTATCGTGTTTTTTTAACCAATAAAAATCAAACAGATTTTGCTTCTGTAAGGTTTTCTTTTAAAGATGGTTCAACATCTTTAAAAGAGTTTTCAATTGATAGAAATGAAACATTTATACAAACTGTTGTTTCTAAAAATAAGTTTTATTTAATTGCTGCCTCTAGGCTTTATAAGAGTTTATCTATTTATACTTTTAACGAAAATGGAGATCCACAAAAGCATAACATTAATATAGCTGACCTAAGATTTATAGACACCAAAGGTAAAAATAAGGCGTTAACGTCTCTTTTATTAGAAGGTGAAGATTTAAATAAATTTGAAGAAAACACACCAAATTCTATCGAATTAACTTCTGAGTTTAGAAAAATGTTTGTGAGAGATCATACAATTTTGATCACTTTAGATCATCATAAAATGTTTACACAAGTTCTTCAAATAGATTTAAACACGTTATTAGCAACCTCTTTTCAGTTTAGAAAACCCAAACTAGGTGAAAAAGCAAAAAGAACAAATTCTTATTTAAATGGCGATCATCTTTTTACGTTAGCAACCACTAAAGATGAGTTTACAGTAGAAATTTTAGATTTTGCAAAAGGTAACTTAGTAAAAGAGTATTCTGCTTCTAAAAACGATTCTATCACTTTTAAAAACACCCCTATTATGCAAGAAGGTGGTATTTATGATTCTTCTAGAGAACTAGGAAAAACAAAACGTTTTTTAAGAAAAATTGCAAAAGGAAATACAGGGTTATCTGTTAGAAAAGTAAAAAATAGATTCCATTTAACAATTGGTGGGTATATAGTTCAAAATACAGGTGGAGGAATGATGATGCCTTTTGGAGGAATTCCAATGGGTTCTATTGGAGCTGTAACTGTATTTTTTAATCCTACTCAAATGGCTTTTAATTCTTTTACGAACAATAAAACTACTAGAATTGAATCTTTATTAGATACCGACTTTAATCATATTCAAGGAGAAATTGAGGAAAATGCTTTTGATAAAATGAAGGATTTTAAATCTAACAATAAAGGAGGTACCGTTTTTAAGTATAAAGATTTTTTTATAAAAGCGAGGTATCATTCTTTTTCAAAAGAGTTTAATTTTAAGAAGTTTACGGATTAAATTTCATCAATTCTAAAAATTGCTCATCATCCAATTTATCATCATCCTTTAAAAGAAGGATATCGTTTTCCGATGATAAATTATGACTTGCTTCCTTAACAATTAATCTCTGTAGATACTTATAATGTAGAAATTTTTTAGACTCTTTTTTATTGTTAATAATTATTCATTTGGATATAAAAAAAGTTAAAAAAAATGTGTGTTAAAATAAATTTATACATTAATTTGGCACAAAACTTGACGGTTTTAAATCAATAAAACTACTGTTATGATTAAGAAAATTATTTTACTTTTATTTCTTATTGCACCATTTTTAAACTTAAAAAGTCAAACTTCAGAGAAAGAATTGTTTCAAAAATATGAGGATTTTGCAGGTTCTACAAGAGAAATTGTATACATACACATAAACAAATCTGTCTTTATAAAGGATGAGGTATTAGGTTTTAGTGCATATGTTTTTGATAAATCTAAAAAAAAACCAATATCAATAACAAAAAATTTATACTGCACACTGTCTAATGAAAAAGACGAAATAATAAAAAGTAAATTAGTTAAAGTAGAAGATGGTTTTGCAAACAATATATTTAAAATAGATAGTACTTTTTATTCTGGTAAGTATAAGTTTAGGGCCTATACTAACTGGATGTTAAATTTTAATGAACGTAATTTTTATGAGCATCCTTTTCTTGTTATAAATCCTGATTCTAAAAAAGAGAAAAACGAAATTACAAATAATAAAAAATTTAAGATACAGGTAACTCCTGAAGGAGGTCATTTAGTTGCAAGAATTAATAACGTAGTTGGTATTATTGCAAAAGATAATCAAGGTTTTGGTTTAGCAAATAAAGAAGGTAAAATTGTAGATAGTAAAAATAGAACTATTGCTGAATTTACTTTAAATCAATTTGGTATAGCAAGAACATCTTTTACGCCTGTATTTAATGAAAATTATAACGTAGTTCTTCAAAATAATAATTCAGAAATCATAGAACCTATAAAAGATATCAAAAATACTGGAATTGTTCTATCACTTTCTAATCTTAGAGATAAACTAGGTATTACAATAAAAACAAATACTGAAACAAAAGAAATTATTAAGGATAGAGAATACTTTTTAGCCATTCACAATGGTCATCAACTAAAAAGTTCTACTCTAAATTTTAAAAAGGATAATGAAATATCTAAGATAGTTAGATACGATGAATTATTTTCTGGAATTAATATTTTTACGGTCTTTGATAGTAAAAACAATACACCTATTTTAGAGCGTGTATTCTTTAATCCAGTTGGGATTTCTAAAGTAAAAATTAATGCTGTTGAAACTACAAAAGAGGGTGATTCTACTTTGGTAAAAATGAAGTTAAACGCAAGTATTAATCCAAATGATTTGCAAAAAATTAGCATTTCTGTTTTACCAAGTACTACAGAATCGTACAATTTTACGTCAGATATTTTAACAAAATTACACCTTGAACCATATGTAAAAGGTTTTATACAAAACGCTTCGTATTACTTCTCTAATAATAGTGATAAAACAAAATATGATTTAGATAATTTACTAATTACACAAGGATGGAGTAGTTATGATTGGGCAGATATTTTTAAAAAACAAACCTTCCCAAATAAGTTTGAACAAGGAATAAATTTGGTTGCAAATATAAATGGAGAAACAAAAGAAGGTTTTTTAGCATACCCATTAAAAAATAATAAAACTCAGATTTTTAAGCCAAATGAAAATGACAAAGCATTTATACAAACAAATCTTTTTCCTGAAGATGATGAAGTGTATAGAGTTAGTTTGTTAAAGAAAAAAAACAGAACAGAAAAACCTAATTTATATATTCAATTTTATCCTACTAACATTCCAAAACTTACTTTAGAATCTTACCCTATACCATTTAGAAACAAAACAGTTGAAATTGGTAGTACAGAATTTTCTTTCGTAAACTTTAGCGATACAGTAATGTTAAATGAAGTTATTATTACCTCTAAAGAAAAGGATAATAGAGAAACTAAAATAAAAAATAGAACTATGGGTTCTGTAGATTTTTTTACTGATGATAACAGTAAAGGAGGACGAACTTTAGCAACCTATTTAAGCTCAAGAGGTTTTACTGCAACTGATTATACAGGAGATTTAATAATTACTAATCCCAATCCTAATAGCTTTAACAATAATATTCCTTTGGTAATTTTAGATAATGTACAGTTAGATGATTTTGGTTTTTTAGGAAATTTTAGTTTAAACACAGTAGATTATATAGAAATTAATAAATCTGGTATTGGTTATGGTTTAAGAGGTGGTGGTGGTGTTATAAAAATTGTAACAGATCCAATGAAAAGATTGAAACAAATGCATTCTAAAAACGAGGCTTTTAGTTACGAATTTCCATTAACCTTTAATTCACCAAAAAAATATTACACTCCTATTTATAAAGATTACTTTTCTGAAATTTTTAAAAAATATGGTGTAGTTTCATGGCTTCCTAATTTAAAAGTAGATGAAAAAGGGTTTGTTAGTTTCAAAATATTAAACACTTATACAAATCCTATTAATTTATACGTTAATGGCGTTGTTAACAATAGTGCTTTTATTTCTGAAACAAAAACAATTTATCCTTTAGAAAACTAAAAATAGCATATCATCTTATTTATCGTCATCTTTAAAAGAAGGACCTCGTTTTCCGATGATAAAATAAGATTTGCTTACTGAACAATAAATCTATGTAGTCACGTACAATACAGAGAACTTTTATCAGCCAGAAAGACCAAACAATAAACATTTTTTCACAGTATATAATTCAGAAAATTTCTTCGATTTTCTGAATTTTACCTTAAATCAAAAAGCAGCTAGAAAATAGGTTATTCATTATCTGAAGTTTTAATTGAACGTGAAATGAAAATTGCTGATGTCAGCATGAAAGCAAGTGAATTTGCTTTAAAGAATATAACTTATTTAAAGAGCAGATTAAACCTCCTTCCTATTTATAAACTTCATTTAATTAAACTGCTATTTATTGGCTTTAAACCTTAAAACATTTGTTATTGAATTAATTTGAGAAATAAAAAAGCTTAGAAATTATTTTCATAAAAATACATTTGATTGATAATCAGCCTTTATAGAACCTGAAAAAATCCTTAAATAACTTAGAAATCTTCCTAAAAAAAACCTCTTCTAACATATAAAACACTCAATTTAAAGAGTTTAATATTCCGTTTATCGAACTTATAAGAAATATACTATGCATGCATAGTATATTTGCAGGCGCTTAAAAATTACTTTTTTTAAGTAGTTTCCCCCACTTTTCTTGAATTGCTGTTGTAGTTACAACAGCAATTCTTTTTTTTATCTAACTCTTTTAAATACAAAGGCATTTTTCTTACTTTGTAGAAATTTAATAATAAGAGTTTACAATGCTAAAAATTGCTCATCACCCAATTTATCATCATCCTTTAAAAGAAGGGCATCGTTTTCCGATGATAAAATATGACTTGCTTCCTGAACAATTAATCTACGAAGGAACTTGCAATAAAGAGAACTTTTTTGAGCCAGAAATACCAAACAACAAACATTTTTTCACAGTTCACGATTCAGAATATTTCTTTGATTTACTGAACATTACTTTAAGCAAAAAAGCTGCTAGAAAAATAGGTTTTCCTTTATCCGAAGTTTTAATTGAACGTGAAATGATAATTGCAGATGGCACTATGAAAGCAAGTGAATTTGCTTTAAAAAATGGAATTGCAATGAATATTGCTGGTGGCACTCATCATGCATTTTCAAACAGAGGTGAAGCTTTTTGTATGTTAAATGACCAAGCAATTGGTGCAAAATATTTGCAAAACAAAGGTTTAGCAACTAAAGTTTTCACTGTAGATTTAGATGTTCATCAAGGAAATGGAACTGCAGAAATATTCCAAAATGATAAAACAGTTTTTACATTTTCGATGCATGGAAAAGGCAATTATCCTTTTGTAAAAGAAAAATCTGATTTAGATATTGCTTTAGAAAACGAAACAAAAGATGATGCATATTTATCAATCTTAAAAACAACGTTACCAAAACTCATCAACCAAGAAAAACCAGATTTTATCTACTATTTATGTGGTGTTGATGTTTTAGAAACTGATAAATTAGGGAAACTTTCTTTAACTGTTGAAGGCTGTAAAGAACGAGATCGATTCGTTTTACAAACTTGTTTTGATTTAAAAATTCCTGTAATGTGTTCTATGGGTGGTGGCTATTCTAAAGACGTAAATATTGTTGTAGATGCACATGCAAATACTTTTAGGTTAGCTCAAGAAATTTATTTTTAAAAATTCTTGTTGTCAATAACATTCTACTATTAAAAAACAAGACCAATATAAAACATATTAACTTTTAGTATCGATAATTTAAAGAGCTTTTAGACCTACTTATCGAAAAAAGCTAAAAGTAACTTGTATAATATACTAAATTTGAACTCTCTAACAGAAACACAAAAAACAGTTCCCCAGATTTTATCAGCGTTAAATTTGTCAAGATGAAATAATTTTGACAAATTTTTAATTTATCACAAATTACCCTAAAACCGAACTCTTTTTTAACTCATTTACAAAAGGCTGGCTATATAAACGCTTACTTAAAGCAGCATTAATTGCATTCGCAACTGCACCACCAGCAGGAGGTAAACCTGGTTCTCCTAAACCTGTTGGCGATAAATTATTTTCAATAAAATAAACCTCAACTTTTGGAGTTTCTTGCATTCTAATAAGTCTGTACGTATCGAAATTTTTGTGGGCTGGCTTACCATCTTTAAAAGAAAAATCTGCATACATTGCATGTCCAATTCCATCTAAAACACCACCTTCAACTTGATTTTTAGCACCTGTTGGATTTACCAGAATTCCACAGTCTACAGCAACTGTTACTTTTTTAACCACAGGAAAACCGTCTTTTAAAATAATATCTGCAATTTCTGCAACATGAGTGTTATGAGAATAATAGGCTGAAAAACCTTGAAAAACTCCTTCTTGCGTTTTGCCCCAATTACCTTTTTCTCTAACCAATTTAATAGTGTCTTCCATTCTTTGACCAGAATATTCTATTTTATCATCAGTTGAATTTTTTACGTTTTGCAATAAATCTAAACGTAATTGAATCGCGTCAATATTTAATTCAGTGGCTAATTCATCAAAAAAAGATTGTTCTGCGAATGCTAAAAAGTTGGTGTAAGGAGCTCTCCAAGCACCAGTTGTAATATTACTGTTATGATTTGCAGTGTCTACTTTAAAATTTGGGATACAACCTGCTGGAAAAAAGTTAGAAATTGCACCATACATGTTTCCATTAATAGCAGCTTCTTTTAAATAATATCCAGAAACTTTTCCATCTTTAAGTGCTGCTTTTATTCTATATTTAATAGCAGGTCTGTAAGTTCCTGCAGTCATATCATCTTCTCTCGTGAAAACAACTTTTATTGGTTTTTTCGCTAAGCTTGAAATTTCTGCTGCTTCTAAGGCAAAATCACCATACAAACGTCTTCCAAAACCACCACCCATTCTTGTCATTTCGCAATGAATTGTTTCTGGTTCTCTTTCTAGCAATTGGGCAACTCTACTTACAGTCCATTGTGGCGTTTGAATTGGCCCAACTAAATGAACTTTATCTGCTGTAACATCCGCATAAAAATTCATTGGTTCTAGACAATTATGAGGCAAAAAAGGCGAATGATAAGTTCTCTCTATTACTTTGTCTGCAGTTGCAAAAGCTTGTTTTATATTTCCATCTTCACGTCTTGTATCAAACTTTTTACCATCTAAAATATCCGTTAAAATTTTATCGTGATTTTCTGTACTTTCTGGTTGATCATCTTTATAATTTGCAGTTAAGGCTTTCTTACCTTTCATTGCTGCCCAAGTTGATGTTGCTAAAACAGCAATTTTATCACCAAATTTTATAACTTCTGAAACTCCATTTACAGCTTTTGCTTTGGTATCATCAAAATCTACTAATTTTTGACCAAAAGCTGGTGGTCTTAAAACAACTGCTATAGCCATTCCATCAGCTTTATAATCTAAACCAAATAAAGGTTTTCCTGTGATGATTTCATCAATATCTACATTTATAGCATCTTTACCAATAATGGTAAAATCTTCAATTTCTTTTAGTTTTACATTTTCAGGAACTTCCAATAAAGCAGCTTCTTTTACAACTTCTCCATAACCTAACTGGTCTCCATTTGCATTGGTTATAATTCCTTTTGATGTTTTTAACGTTGTTGCATCTACATTCCATCTTGCAGCTGCAGCATTTACCAACATTTGTTTTGCAGTTGCACCTGTTTGTCTTAATACATCCCAACTACTTCTTATAGATTGACTTCCTCCTGCAACTTGTCTTGTAAAATTTTTAGTATCTAAAGCACCTTGAGCAACTGTTACTTTGCTCCAATCTGCATCTAATTCTTCTGCAATAATCATTGGCATTGCAGTTTTTACTCCTTGCCCAATTTCTGGATTTGGTGAGAAAATAGTTACATAACCTTCATCAGAAATTTTTATAAATGCATTAAAATCGTTGAAATTTAAACTTGCAATATCTACTGGCATTGCTACTTCTTTTTTGCATGCTGTTAAAAAGTTAAAACCAATTAACATTCCTCCACCTGCTAAAACCGACGTTTTTAAAAAGTTTCTTCTGCTAAAATTCGAATTGAGTTGAGATTTCATTTTTGTGTAGTTTTAAGTTCCTGTTTAACAGGAAAGACAATTTGAGGTTTTCTCTAGATAAAATTAAGAGAAACAATTTTTATGTTAAGACATTTTTTCTGCAGCCACTTTTACAGCTTTTTCAATTCTATTATAAGAAGCACATCTGCAAATATTACCATGCATAGCTTGTCTTATTTCTTCTTCAGATGGATTTTTATTTTCAGCTAAAAAAGCAGAAGCTGTCATAATTTGACCTGCTTGACAATATCCACATTGTGGCACATCAATTTCTTTCCAAGCTTCTTGAACTGGATGTTTTCCATCTTCAGACAATCCTTCAATCGTTGTTATTTTTACATCATCTAAAATAGAAACTTGCATTTGGCAACTTCTTGTTGCAATGCCATCTATGTGAACTGTACATGCTCCACATTGTGCAATACCACAACCAAATTTTGTACCCACTAAATTTAGTTCATCTCTTAAAACCCACAACAAAGGTGTGTCTTCATCAGCAGAAACAGCACGATCTTTTCCATTAATATTTAGTGTATAATTTGGCATGTTAAGTGTTTTAGAATTGATGTTGTAAGGTACAAAAAAATGTTTCAGTTTTTATGTTTCGATTATTTTTCAAAATAATTTAACAAAAAAATCCACTTTAAAAGTGGATTTGAAAATTTTGTAGTTTATTATTAATTAAATACCCCATAACAAATATTATAATTGATTGATTTAATAACTAATTAAACCCCCATTTATTCCCAGTAGAAATACCATTATCATCATAATAGTATTCTGCGTTTTTTTTCCCTGAATATTCACCATATCTTATCCAAGTTCCAGTTTTTAACCATTTATCATAACTATATTTTGGGTCTAGTTTCCCTGTTAATTTCCCTTCTGCTTTTTTATAACCATTAGAATAATAATATATCCAATGCCCTACTCTTTTTCCATTTTTGTAATATCCTTTAGATGTTATATAACCTTTTCCTTCATTTGAATATGCTTCCCAGAGTCCAGTACGTTCTCCATTATCATCATAAGCTCCAACATACTTAAGTCTCTTTGGATCGTTGTAACTGTAACTCCTGTAATATTCTTTTATAATTTTATATTCAGAAACATCCTCAACCTCAACTACTTCAACAATATCTTCATCTGTTTCAGTAGA
Source organism: uncultured Polaribacter sp. (assembly GCA_963977615.1). Lineage (GTDB taxonomy): Bacteria > Bacteroidota > Bacteroidia > Flavobacteriales > Flavobacteriaceae > Polaribacter. Next base: position 52,523 of record CAXBPL010000003.1, read on the forward strand.
TGAAATAACGGTTTCAAAAACAACATCATCTTCTATAATTTCTATAACTTTTTTTGGTGTTTTAACCTTTTTTTTATTTTCAGTAATTTCTATTTTTTCTGGGGCTGGAGGTGGAGGTGGTGCAGGAGCTGCCATTTGCATTATTAATACATTCAACCTATTATTACCTCCAACTTCATCAAATACTTTTGTGAGTTTTAATAAATTAGTTTCAAGTTTCGATATTTTACTTTTACTGTCATAATTAATTACAAAAAATAATTTATCTGGGCTTTCACTTAAAAATTCTTTTTTACCAAAATTTTTTAAATCTTCCTCAACATAAGTATTAGCACTGTCTAAGGGTAATAATTCCTCATCATAACCACGATAAATTTTATCATCATAAATTTCAATGACATTTTTATTTTTGAGAATCGGAGTTGTGTTTCTATCACAATAGCTAGCAAAATAAATTTTTCTTAAAATAGAATCGTTTTCTATTGTTATTTTTGGAATTCTATCTGAACAGGAAATTTGTTTAAATCTTTCTAATAATTCTTCGTAAGTTTTATATTCATTTAAACTTAGATTAACACTAATGCTATCTTGCTCAGGAAAATAAAGACCATACGTTTTTACTGTTTGGACTTTTTTGATTATTTGATTTTCAACTTTAATTTCTTTAATGGGTTTTGGTTTGCAACTGTAACCCAAAAAAAATAAAACTGATACCACTAAAACTAGTTTTGAATATTTCATTAATTAGTATTTAAAAAGATAAAGTGAGTTTGCAATATACTATTATTCAGAATAATAAGAAATACCTAATAATAAGTATATTTAGGGTATTAAATAGAAAAAATCTAGCTTTGAGCTAGATTTTTATGAAGTATTACAGAAAGAAATGATAGTTTACTTCCCTCCCATTAGTAACAATTCGTTCACTAAAATTTCAGTAACATATCTTTTTTCGCCTTCTTTGGTATCATAAGATCTGTTGGTTAATTTTCCTTCTACAGCAATTTCCTGCCCTTTTTTTACATACTCTTCTACAACTTTAACCAAACCTCCTTTAATTACAATATTGTGCCAATATGCACGCTCTATTTTGTTTCCTTGATTGTCTTTATAACTATCATCTGTAGCCATCGAAAATTTTGCCATTTTGTTACCATCTTTAAAGGTAATAATTTCTGGCTCTTGACCTAATCTACCAATTAACTGTACTTTGTTTCTTAACGTATTCATAAGATAAGTTTTTGTGCATTTTTATTTTAAATGCAAGTTTATAATTTGTTTTTGTTGATGATTTTCAACACTGCAAAGTTGCGACACTACTCCAGTTTTATTCGGTTACAAAACAATTACTTTCGGTTGTAATTATTTGTAGTCGTTTGTAAATGGATAAATAATTGTACCTTTGAGTATGGAAAATAGAAAATGTTTAGAATGCGAAGAAACTGTAAAAGGCAGAGTAGATAAGAAGTTTTGCTCAGATTATTGCAGAAATTCTTATAACAATCGTGTAAATAAAGACAGTAAAAATCTCATCAGAAATATTAATAACCGACTGCGAAAAAATTATAAAATTTTATCTGAATTAAATATTTCTGGTAAAACTAAAGTAAGCAGAACCAAATTATATGACAAAGGTTTCGACTTTCAGTTTTTTACATCTATTTACACAACAAAAACTGGAAACACTTATTTTTATGTTTATAATGAAGGCTATTTAGCCCTAGAAAACGAAATGTTCTTACTAATTAGAAAAGAGAAATAACACTTCAAAATCCAAGCATATTTCCTTCTCATAATTCTTATTTCCAAGTATTTCCTTTCACTTTAATAGCAGCTTTTAGAACATCTTTTTGACTTAATTGTCCAATTAATTTTCCATTTTCAATTACAGGAAATCTTCTTCTGTGAGATGAAATAAATTTAAAAGCAGCATCAAAAATGTTCATGTCTTTATCAATTGTATCTACATCTGTAACCATGTATTTGCCAACAGTATTGTTCATATCAGCAGGCATATTGTAATATTTTCTTTCAGAAATATGTTTAATACAATCCGTTTCAGAAATAATGCCAATCAATTCATTTTTGTCATTTACAACAGGCCCACCAGAAATTTTATGCTTTATCAACAAGTTTATAACATGATCTAAAGAATCATCTGGTTTAAAAGTGATCAATTTTTTAGTCATATAATCTGAGACTAAAATTTGTTCCACCGTTTTTTCTTGTGATGAATCTCGTTTTCCTTGAAAGCTCTTAATACCCATAATAGTTGATTTTAAATTGTCTTAAATTTACAGAATTTTATCATTCGTTTTACATTTGTACAAAGTTTTTTTTATTTAGTACATTTATAAAAACTTACAAACTAAATGAAAAGAGTATCTTCTATCTTATCTGTCCTGATTATTTTGGGCGTTATTTCTTGGAGTTTTTCTGATATAAAACCTGCTTTACCGAAAGAAAAATCAACTTTAAAAACAGATTTTTCTTTAGATAATGCCTTATTTCACCTAAAAAATATTAGTGAAGAAGCACATTATGTAGGTTCTGAAAATCATAAAAAAGTACAAGATTACATTGTTGCAGAATTGCAAAAAATGGGATTAGAAACTGAAATTCAGACGCAAACTGCCATCAATAAAAAATGGATTGCAGGAACTACAGCCGAAAATATTTTAGCAAGAATTAAAGGTTCTGAAAACGGAAAAGCTTTATTGCTACTTACACATTATGATTCAAACCCACATTCTTCTGTTGGTGCAAGTGATGCTGGCTCTGGAGTTGTAACAATTTTAGAAGGTATAAGAGCGTACTTAGCAAAAAATGAAACTCCAAAAAACGATATTATTATTCTTATTTCTGATGCTGAAGAGTTAGGTTTACTAGGAGCACAAGCTTTTGTGGATGAACATTCTTGGACCAAAAATATTGGGTTGGTTTTAAATTTTGAAGCAAGAGGAAGTGGAGGTCCAAGTTATATGTTGATGGAAACCAATGGAAAAAACAGCAAATTATTATCAGAATTTTTAGCTGCAAAACCCAATTTTCCTGTAGCAAATTCTTTAATGTATAGCATTTATAAACGCTTGCCTAATGACACAGATTTAACTGTTTTTAGACAAGATGCCAACATTAACGGTTTTAATTTTGCTTTTATTGATGATCATTTCGATTATCATACAGCACAAGATTCTTACGAACGTTTAGATAGAGAAACCTTGTTACAACAGGCAGATTATTTAACAACTTCGCTTAATTATTTTACAAATTCTGATTTAACAAATTTAAATTCTGATGTTGATTTTGTCTACGTTAATTTTCCATTTATAAAAATGTTAACGTACCCTTTTTCTTATGTTACACCAATGCTCATCATTGCTGGAATCCTCTATATAATTTTATTGTTCTTTGGTTTTTCACTAAATAAAATTACTGTAAAAGGTGTTTTAAAAGGGTTTATTCCTTTTTTAATTTCAATCATTTTATGTGGTGGAATTTCTTTTTATGGTTGGAAATTGTTGGAAATAATTCATCCACAATATAAAGACATGTTGCATGGTTTTACTTATAATGGTCATGTATATATTATCGCCTTTATATTCTTAAATCTTTGGATTCTTTTAAAAACCTACAGCTATTTTAGAAAACAAGAAAAGATTACAGATTTAATAGTTGCGCCAATTTTTGTTTGGTTACTCATCAACTTTTTAATTTTGGAAGATTTTAAAGGTGCTGGTTTTTTTATAATTCCCGTTTTTACAGCGTTATTAATCTTTGCAATTGGCGTTTTTATGAATTTAGAACATCGTTCTAAACGAATTTTATCAACAATATTATTTATACCAACTATTTACATTTTTGCTCCTTTAATACAAATGTTTCCAGTTGGTTTAGGACTTAAAAATTTAGTAATTAGTGGTGTTTTAATCGCTTTAATTTTTGGACTGATGATCCCTGTATTTTATCAGAAAAAAACAAAATGGTTATTACAATTAACTGGTATTTTTGCTGTTATTTTCCTTGGTTATGCAAGTTACACAAGTGGTTTCTCTGTTGATAACAAAAAACCAAATAGTATTGTTTACATTCAAAATTCAGATGATAAAACAGCTTATTTTGGCACCTACAATACCACTTTAGATACATACACAAAACAAATTTTTGATGATACCTCTATAAAGGGAACTATTGCAAATGCAGAAACAAAAAGTAAATACAATACACGTTTTACCTATCATAAAAAAACTGATTTTAAAAACATTCCATCTTCAGATATTAGTGTTGATTTAGATACTATTATTGGCGAAAATCGTTTTTTAGAACTTGTTGTAACTCCCAATAGAAAAGTAAATAAATTAGAGTTTATTACTAAAAATAAAATAACGCTTAAACAATTTAAAGTAAATGATGCCTTGGTTTTAAAAGGCAAAAATTACACTACCAAAACAGGAACTTTCTTGGTATATACTTTAGGAAATGCGGATGAAGATGTTACACTATCCTTTATGGTAAACAAAGACGAAAAATTAGATTTTATCTTAAATGAAGTTTCTTATGATTTATTAACCAATCCAAATTTTTCGATAAACGCAAGATCTGAAGAAATGATGCCAATGCCTTTTGTAACGAATGATGCTATTATTATCAGCAAGAAACTGGAGTTATAATAAATTTATAGAACATTTATAAACTAAAAAAGCATTCTGAAAATTCAGAATGCTTTTTTTATATCTTGAAAAAAAAATTATTTATCCAATTTCAGAAACACGTAATGTATTTACCATTCCTTTTGCTTCTGCTGGCATAGATGCAAGGTTAATTACAATATCTCCAGTTTTTACAAAACCTTTGTCTTTTGCTATTTGATTGATATCTTCTACAGTATCATCTGTAGTTAAGTTTTTATCATAATAGAAAGCTCTTACCCCCCAAAGAAGGTTTAGTTTACCTAAGATTCTTTTATCAGTAGAAAAAGCTAAAACATGTGTTCTTGGTCTCCATGCAGAAATTTGAAATGCTGTATAACCACTATTTGTTAACGTACAAATTGCTGATGCATCTGTATGGTTTGCCATCATTGCTGCATGATGACAGATAGATTTTGTGATAAATCTATTTGTTCTAATATGAGGTGCTTCTTGTGGCACTTTAATCATTCTAGAATTTTCTACACTTTTTATAATTTCAGACATTTTCTGAATCACTCTAATTGGGTGTTTCCCAACAGAAGTTTCTCCAGAAAGCATTACTGCATCTGCACCATCCATAATAGAATTGGCAACATCATTAACCTCTGCTCTTGTTGGTACAGAGTTTTCAATCATGGTTTCCATCATTTGTGTTGCAATAATTACAGGAATTCTTGCTCTTTTTGCTCTTCTAACTAATTTTTTCTGAATTAAAGGCACGTCTTGCATAGGTATTTCTACCCCTAAATCTCCACGAGCTACCATTAAAGCATCACAATAAGGAATTAATGCATCTAAATTTTTAACAGCCTCTGGCTTTTCTATTTTTGCAATAATTGGCACTCTGTATTCTGAATGTTCTGCAATTAAATCACGTAACATTCTTAAATCTTCTGGAGTTCTTACAAAAGATAAAGCCATCCAATCTACATTTAAACCTAATGCAAAAACAGCATCTTCTTTATCTTTCTTTGTTAAAGCTGGTAATGAAATTGCTGTGTTTGGTAAGTTTACACCTTTTTTAGATTTTAAAGCACCACCAACAATTACATTTACAATTACTTCGTCTTTTTTGTTCGTAGAAGCAACTTCAAACATTAATTTACCATCATCAACCAAAATATGTTCTCCAACTTTTACATCTTTAGGAAAACGTTTGTAGGTCATAAAAGCCTTTTCTTTTGTACCAATACATTTTTCAGTTGTAAATTTAAAGGTATCTCCGTCATTTAAAACAACTCCATCTTCCATAACTCCAACACGAAGTTTTGGTCCTTGTAAATCTGCTAGAATAGCAATATTAAATCCGTTTTCTTCATTAATTTCTCTAATGATTCTTACTTTATTCTTAACATCGTCATAATCTGCATGAGAAAAATTGATTCTAAAAACATTGACTCCGTTTTTAGCTAACTCTGTTAAAATTTCTTTTGTATCAGTTGCTGGCCCTAAGGTTGCAACTATTTTTGTTTTATTATTATGTGGCATATTTTTATATTATTAAAAAGTCTTTAGACTTTAATGTGTTTTTATCAATTGAATAAGAGGTAATTACTTGATCTATCGTTTTAATTTTATCGATTGTTTTTACAATAAAACTATACGATACGTTTCCAGAAATTTTAATAAAGAAATCAACTTTTTTCTTTTCTGAAATTAAATATGTTTTTGTTTCTGTTGTTAATAATAGCTCATTAGATTCTGTTTGATTTTCTCTTTTAGAACTATTTGCGATTAAAAACCATTCAAATTCATATTCTAAATTTGAGTAATCGTATAATGAGAAAGCTGTTTTTTTTGACAATTCCTCGATATGTAAGTCTTTCTTTGATTTAGAAAAATTGGTTCCTAAAGTTCTATTCAATAAATAAGCTAGCTTATAATCTTCTAATGTGGTATGAATTCCTATTAAAGAGTATTCATCTTCACATAAACTATCTAAACCTAATGAATGAATTTGCATAAACAGAAATTAGCTTTTATCCTTTTAAGGGAGTGCTAATTTACTAATAGTTTATGAGATTTTTGAGGATATTCACGAAAACGTTATCGTAGTTAGCCAACTGAAATTTGACTTTGAAACGCATAATAAACTCTTTTCGAAGCTTGTTCTTCTGCCTTTTTTTTAGATGTTGCTCTCCCTTTTGCAACTTGCTCACCATCTATACTTACCTTAACACTAAAATGTTTTATAGGTTCATTACCCGAATCTTCATAGGTATCAAACTTATACTTTTTCTTTTGCTTTTGGCACCATTCTATAATTAAACCTTTGTAGCTTGTTATCTTTCCTTCTAGTTTTTCAATATCAACATAAGGATCAATTACGTTTTCAAAAATAAATTTTTGAGAAAAATTATATCCTTTATCTAAGTAAATAGCTCCCACTAACGCTTCGAAAATATTACCATGAATATTATCGCCAACATTCGCCTCATCTACATTACTATTTATAAAACGTATTAAGTCTAAGTCTTTACCTAGTTCATTTAAATGTTCTCTACTTACAATTTTAGAGCGCATTTGTGTTAAATAACCTTCTGAACCTGTAGGAACTTTTTTGTATAAATAAGCAGCAATAACAGAGCCTAAAATAGAATCGCCTAAAAATTCCAAACGTTCGTAATTTATAGGATTTCCATCATCATCTAACATTTGAACAGATCTGTGTGTAAATGCTTTTTTATATTTATTAATACTTCTTGGAGAAAAATTAAGTAGTTTCTTTAATTCGTTATATAACTCTTTATCTTCTATAGATTTAGTGTTAACAATTTTACGAATAAAGTTCATATATTATTCCTCTAGTTTCTTAAAGGCTACACAAGCATTATGCCCACCAAAACCAAATGTGTTGCTCATAGCAACTTTAACATCTCTTTTCTGAGCTTTATTAAGTGTAAGATTTAAATCTGGATTAATATTTTCATCTGCAACAGTATGATTTATTGTTGGTGGAACGATGCCATGTTTCATTGCCAAAATAACAGCAATAGATTCTATAGCACCAGCTGCACCTAATAAATGCCCTGTCATAGATTTTGTAGAATTAATGTTGATGTTTTTAGCATGCTCACCAAAAACAGCTGAAATTGCTTTTAATTCTGCAACATCGCCTAAAGGTGTAGAAGTACCATGTGTATTGATATGATCTACATCTTCTGGTTTAATTCCTGAATTTTCTAAACAGTTTTTCATTACTGCAATTACACCCAATCCTTCTGGATGTGGAGCTGTCATATGATATGCATCAGAAGACATTCCTCCTCCAATTACCTCTGCATAAATTTTAGCTCCTCTTGCTTTGGCATGTTCGTATTCTTCTAAAATAATAGCGCCTGCACCTTCACCTAAAACAAAACCATCACGTTCTGCATCAAAAGGTCTTGAGGCAGTTTCTGGACTTTCATTTCTTGTAGATAAAGCATGCATTGCATTAAACCCTCCAACACCTGCAAAAGCAATAGCAGCTTCAGAGCCACCAGTTACAATTACATCACATTGTCCAAGTCTAATATAATTTAAAGCATCTATCATTGCATTTGCAGAAGACGCACATGCAGAAACAGTTGTATAATTTGGCCCCATAAATCCATTTTTAATGGAAATATTTCCTGGAGCAATATCTGCAATCATTTTTGGGATAAAGAATGGATTAAATCTAGGTGTTCCATCTCCAGCTTGAAAATTCATAGCTTCGTTTTGGAACGTTTCTAAACCACCAATTCCTGCTCCCCAAATTACGCCAACGCGAAATTTGTTGATTTTGTCTAGATCTAAACCAGCATCTAAAATTGCTTCATCTGAAGCAACCATAGCATACTGTGTAAATCTATCCATTTTACGTGCTTCTTTCCTGTCTATAAAGTCAGTTGCTGTAAACCCCTTTAATTCACATGCAAAACGAGTTTTGAACTTGGCAGCATCAAAATAAGTGATAGGCGCTGCTCCACTAACTCCGTTAATTAAAGCGTTCCAATATTGTTCAATATTATTACCAATTGGCGTTAATGCGCCAAGTCCAGTGACTACAACTCGTTTTAACTGCATATAAATATTACTTTTTTGCTTCTTCTATATAGCTAACTGCCTGACCAACTGTTCCGATATTTTCGGCTTGATCGTCTGGAATTTGAATATCGAATTCTTTTTCGAACTCCATAATAAGTTCAACAGTATCTAAAGAATCTGCTCCTAAATCGTTTGTGAAGCTAGCTTCTGTTGTTACTTCATTATCGTCTACTCCTAATTTATCTACGATAATAGCTTTTACTCTTGATGCAATGTCTGACATAATTTTGTTTGTTTTTAAAATTTTAATCGAGGCAAAAATACGAATCTTATTAATTCTAACTAACTTTTGCTTAAAAAATTGATGACGAAAGATAATTAAATTTGTTTAATCCCTTTTAATAATTACCCTTTTTCTTAATTATTATTCTTTTTTTTGTACTCTAGAGATATAAGTTATGAAGCGTATTGTTATTTTTGCTTCTGGTTCTGGAACGAACGCAGAAAACATTATTAAATTTTTTAATCACACTAAAACTGCTAAAGTTACTCAAGTGCTTTGTAACAATGAACATGCCAAAGTTTTTGATCGATGTAAAAACCTGAATGTAAAATGCTTACATTTCAATAAAGAGGCTTTTTTTACTTCGGATAAAATTCTAAATCTCTTAAAAGAGCAAGCAGATTTAATTATTTTAGCCGGTTTTTTATGGAAAATTCCACAGAAAATTGTGGATGCTTTTCCTAAAAAAATCATTAATATTCACCCAGCATTATTGCCAAAATATGGTGGAAAAGGAATGTATGGAATGAATGTTCATAGAGCTGTAAAAGAAAATAAAGATGCAGAAACTGGCATCACAATTCATTATGTAAATGCTAATTATGATGAAGGAGCCATCATTTTTCAGGCAAAAACAGCCTTAATTGACACAGATACTCCTGAAACTATTGCTCAAAAGATTCATATTTTAGAGCAACAATACTTTCCTAGAATTATAGAAAGCACAATTTTAGAAATTAATGAGTAAAAAAAAGAAGTTTTACGTAGTTTGGAATGGAAGAAAAACAGGCGTTTTTACTTCTTGGAAAGTTTGTAAAGCACAAATTGATGGTTTTGATGGGGCTCAATACAAATCTTTTGCAGATTTAGATGCAGCAGAAAAAGCATCTGAAGGAAAATATGACGATTATAAAGGCAAAAACACTAAAAAACCTACATTGTCTTCTTCTGAGAAAGCCAAATATGGGAGACCTATTTTAGAGAGTATTTCTGTGGATGCTGCTTGTGCTGGTAATCCTGGGAAGATGGAATATAGAGGTGTTTTAACACATAATAAACAGCAAATTTTTATAAAAGGACCTTTTAAAAGAGGTACAAATAATATTGGTGAATTTTTAGCTTTGGTGCATGGAATTGCTTTATTAAAAAGTAAAAATCAACATAACTTACCTATTTATTCAGATTCTAAAATTGCCATGAGTTGGATTCGTCAAAAAAAATGTAAAACGAATCTTCATTTTGATGCTTCTAATAAAGATTTGTTAGAATTGATAAAGAGAGCCGAAAACTGGCTAAAAGAAAACACCTTTAAAAACCCAATCTTAAAATGGGAAACCAAAGCTTGGGGAGAAATTCCTGCAGATTTTGGGAGGAAGTAAAAAGAAGCCCATCCCAACCTTCCCAAAGGGAAGAAGCTAGCAAGTTTGTGGAAATTCGAATGATTTTTTTTCACTGTTCACTGAATACTGCTATTGCCAACTGTAGACTGCAGACTGTAGACTGGAACTACAAATTATACCCAATGCTAAACATCACAATTCTTGGTAAAATAAAGGTTTTACGATCTGAGATTAAAAAATCTGAAAAGCTATTACTTTGTTTAAATTGTGTATTAAACATATTTTGAGCGGTTATTTTATAACTCCAAGCAGAATTTTCGCCTTTGTAAGAAAGTGTGGCATTTGCAATTTCGTAGGTGTTTTTTTGACCTAATGTTTTATTTTGATACTTACTTTGTCTGTAATCGAAATTGAATATAAAACCTTCTAAAAAATCATAATCTATAGTTATAAAAGGTTCTGTGGTTACAAACTTTGAGGTGTTTGTGCTTGCTGTAAAATTACCTATGCTTCTTTTTAAACCAATTTCTATCGTCGGAAAATTATCAAACAAAGTTTCAATACCCAACTCATAATCGTAATTATTGTTGGTGTTGGTTTGTATGTTGTTGTTTAATTCTTGAATGTATTTTGAGTTGTTAAAACCAACATCAACCTTATATTTTAAATTATTAATACTTTTTTGAATGTTAATATTTCCACGCCAATCTTCTGAAGGATTGTCGAACATTTTTACTGTTAAAAATTGATTGATGTCATTAAAATCAACCGTATTTCTGACGCCTCTTATTTGTTTGTTGTAGTTTAAACTTGCGAACATCATTAAACCTCTGTATAAGCTAAATCTGCTGTAATAAATTCTTGCTGCATGAAATAAATTATTTTCAATTTCTTCATTTCCTCTAAAAACAGAATTGTAAGATTGTAAATAAAAACGATTGGCAAATTTACTGGCATCAGAAAAAGAGGTTTTTAAATTGTAATTAATCTGAATTTTTTTTGATTTATTAAACTCAATTTTTGCTAATAAATCTGGTAAAACTACCCATTTATTTTTATTCAAATTGGTTTGGTTTTGTAAAGACCAACTATAGTTATGAGCTTCGAAACCTTGTTTTACAGTAAAAACACCTGTTCTAAATTTATAATGAACTCCTAAAAACAAATCGTTTAATTGAAAGTTTACATCGTTTCCAAAACCACCTGTTGCAAAATTATTGATAGAGTTGTCATCTAAAAGTTGACTATCATTTGTAAAAAAATCTTCAGTTAAAAACTTATTTCCTAATGTTGTGTAAATGTGATTGCTGTTGTTAATTTCCCAAAAATGTTTAAAAACACCATCAAAATTATGTTCTTGCGTGCTTTTTAACTGATTAATGCGTAATAAAGTTTGGTTATTATCAGCAGGAATTAAATCTTGCAAAATTGGGTCTTGCGTTTCCCAAAAAGCAGTTTTATTGCTTTTATCAAACACATAATTAATAACGGATGAAAACGTATGTTTCTCATTTTGTCTTTTATGCCATTCTATGTTTTGGTTGATGTACGTTGCTGTTAAATCTCTGTTTGTATATATAGTATTTGTATTGCCATTTACTAAAGAAAGTAAACTGTTATTATTGGTGTTATTACTTCTTTTAACTTGACTTCTAGCAACCCATTTTTCTTTTGAATTTGGGTTGTATTCTATATTTAAATTCCCAATTCCTAAAAGATTATCGGTATTTGTAGCGTTGGTTCTTTGCTCTGTAAAAGCAGTATATTCATTTAAATTTTCTATTAAATTACTGGTTTCAGAATTAGAAAAAATAGCATATCCAGAAACATCTAGTTTTTCTGTAGCAACTTTTGTAATGTTTAATGCCCCAAATTTTTGTTTACTTTTTAACAAGTCTCTGCTTTCTAAAAATTGGGAAAAATCACCAATTCTTTGATAAAAATTATCACTAAAAATGGCATTTACACCTCCAGAAAAACTCATATAATCTCTAAACGTGAATGTTTTTTCGCCAATATTATTGATGTTACCAATAAAATTAACATTCGTTTTGGGCGAATAATAAAATAAATTGGCACTGGTTTTATAAAAATCATCATTGCCCTTACCAACTTCTACATCTCCAAAAACAAAGCGTTTTTTATCTTCTTTTAGTTTAATGTTCATTGCCATTTCATCTGAATCTGACAAACCTTTCAAAAAAGAAACTTCATTATAATTATCAATCACCTCTACATTACCAACTGCATCTGCAGGAATATTTTCAACTGCTAATTTAGAGTTGCCACCAAAAAACTTTTTACCATCTACCAGCATTTTGGTTACTTTTTTACCTTGTACAGTTACGCCCCCATTTTTATCTACCTCAACTCCTGGTAGTTTCTTTAGTACATTTTTTAATTTTCGCTCAGAACCATCAATAAATGTGCTAGTTTTATAAATAGTGGTATCTCCTCTTACAGTTACAGGCATTTCAATCACAACTTCCTCTAATTGTTCTGAAGATTGTTCTAGCGTAAAATCTTTTTTAGTGTCTTTTAAAGCTACAAAATCGTACTCTATGGGTTTGTATCCTAAATAAGAAATGCTAATGGTAATGGAATCGCCTTCTGTTAAAATTAGTTTATAATAGCCTTCATTGTCTGAAATAGCAAACTGCAAATTTTTAATAACATCTTTCGGTTTTGAAATTACATTTGCATAAGGCAAAGGATTTTGTAAGCTGTCTCTTACAAAACCTGTTAACGTTATTTTTTGGGAGTAACTAAAACACGAAATAGTAAGTACAAAAATAATTAGGAGTTTCTTTTTCATAAATGATAACTTATTGTTTTTCTATTTTTTTCCACATAGCAGCCCCTCTTTGTCTAGCTTCTTCAGCAGTAATTTTTTCGCCTTTTGTTGGTTTATTAATGATAATTTCATCTTTTGGATTTAAAATTATTTCTGATGCACTAATTGTACTTTTTGACATTTCTACCAAAATAACCAAGCCAGGCAAACCATTAAATTTTAGAGGTCCAAAACTGACAGGTATTTCTGGTGTAAACCAAACTACAGGTTTCATTTTTCTATTTGTAGAGGCAATATCTATGGCTTTATAACACAAATAGTTTCCTATTCTTTTGGACTCTTGTGTTATTTTCCATTTTTTTGTGTCAATTTCTATCAGTAATAATTCTCCAAAAGTGCTATTTTCTTTAAAATATTCTCCTGTTTTGGTGTTTTTGTAGTATAGATCATCTCCACCAGCAGAAGTTCTGTTTACGTTATAGGTTGGTTTGCCATCATTTTGCATTTTATCTTCTACAAAATATAAAGCTTCATTATTATTGAATTCTAAAAATGCTTTTACATCTGGAGTGTTTTCAAAAATATCTCTCATCCATTTGTCCATTCTTAAATTTTTCTTTTTAAAAGATTTAGAAATTGAATCTATTTTCTCTTTTGTATAGGATTCCATTGAAACTACATACGTTACTTTTCCACTAATCTTTTGGCTAAATCCATTTAATGAAACCATTAATAATAAAATAAAAAAGTAATTTTTCATGTTGATGTTTTCTTTTAAGAACGAATTAGATTTTTGAGGGTTTCATTTTTTTAATTTCTATGATAAACTAAATACACTTTTACTTTTGATAGACTTTTTTTGAGCAACAATCTTCCTAATAAAATTGAAAGAATCCTTAAAATCTTTTTCTGCTTTTTTCAAACTTGTTTATAAAATCATTATATTCCTCTATTGTTATTCTTTTACCCTTACTGAGTTTCTCTATAATTATTTCTTCATTTGGATTTAAAACAATTTTAGTGGCGACAATTTTACTATTAAACATTTCTATTTCTAATATCAAGCCAGGTAAACCACTATATTCCTTAGGGCCAAAACTTATTGGTATTAATGGTGTAAACCATGCAATAGGCTTCATTTTTAGGTTTTTAGAGTTAATATCAATAGCTTTGTAACACAAATAATTTCCTATAGTTTTAGTTTCTTGTGTTATTTGCCATTTTTTAGGTTCAATATCTATTAACATTAATTCTCCAAAAGTGCTACTTTGACGATAGTTTTCTTCACTCCTACTATTTTTATAATACACATCATCTCCACCCGCTAACAGTCTATTCATGTTTAATTTTGATTTGCTATCAATTTGCAATTTATCTTCTATTTTATAGATAGATTCTTTATTTGTAAATATTAATGAAGCCTCCACATCATCAGCATTTTTGAACATTTCTTTTATAAAACTATTTGCTTTTTTGTTTTTAGTTGTAGTTTTAATAACAGAATCTAATTTCTTTTCACTAAAAGCTTCCATAGAAACAGTATAGGTTACTTTGCCTGTAATATTTTGAGTATAGGAGTTTATTGAAAAGGTTAATAGGAAGATGAAGAAGTTTTTTTTCATATAATTATTTTCTTTTAAAAACGAATTAAACTTTTGTGGGTTTCATTTTTTAAAATTATTAATTTTCATAGAATTGAGTAAATGCCTTTTTTAATTTCTTGTTGTATTCTTCTTGTGAAATTTTAGTGCCTTCTTTAACAATAACTTTTACTTCTTCTTTAGGATTTAAAATAATTTCTTTTACTTTAAAAACTACTGCAGTTTCTTCTAGTTCTAAAACTAAACCAGGTAAACCAAAATAGTGTTTAGGTCCAAAACTTGCAGGTATTTGAGGCGTATACCAAGCAACTGGCTTTTTTTTCTTATTTTTAGAACTTGTATTGATTGCTTTATAACAAATATAACCGCCAACTAATTTTGTTTCTTGTGTAAGTTCCCATTTTAAAACTGGCTGTTCTATTAAGAAACATTTTTCTAATAATTTACATTCTTGAACTATACTAGAATTCGTAATTAGTTCTGTAAAAAACGTTTTCTCTCTTCCTGCTCTAGAATAAACAATATCCAACTTATTATTTTTCTCTCTTAATTTCATTCTTTTAGTGATAGATGAATAAGCATAAGTAGAAGAATAGGTAAGTACAACTTCACAACTTCTAGCATTAGAAATAAGTTCTCTCATTGTAGTTAGTCTTTTATTCTGTTTCTTTTCTTCTTTTTCAATGTCTTGTATTGTAAAATTTAAGCTAACGTCATATTTTATAATTCCAGAGCCGTTTTGACTAAAACTGAATTTAAAAAGAAGTAGAAATAAAATTGTTATTATTATTGATTTTCCCATCGTTTTGCAAATTATCTTCTATAATGTAAATTGATTCTTTATTTGTAAAAGTTAAAGTCGCATTTACATCATCAGCATTTTTGAACATTTCTTTTAAAAAACTATTTGCTTTTTTGTTTTCACTTGTTGTTTTAATTATAGTATCTAATTTTTTTTTCATTTTAAACTTCCATAGAAATAGTATAGGTTACTTTGCCTGGAAAGGTTATTTTTTCAGAATAACAACTAAAAGTAAATAAAAATAAAGGAGCTATAATAATTCTCCTTTATACTACAAAAAAGCTATAATTCATTCAATATTTTACATTTTTGAAATTAATTACCTCTATTTTCATACATTTTTTTACTTAACTCGTTAAATTCCTTCAAGGTAATTTTTTTTCCATTTATTGGTTTTTTAATTTTTTTATATTTAATTTTTTTTATGTTTTTTAATTGAAAAGTGAGGTTTTCATTTTCTTTTAACTCTATTATTAGCCCTGGTAATCCGTTATAGTTTTTTGGACCGTAGTTAAATGGTATTTCTGGAGTAAACCATGCTTCAACTTTAACCTTATGTTTACCTTTTGAGTTTTCTATAGTATTAAATGTAAAAGCTTTATAACATAGGTATTTATCAATCTTTTTTGTAATTGAAGTTATATTCCATTTTATAGAGGGCATTTTGACTAAAAAGTTTTCACCAAAAGAATTTTTTTGAATCAAAACACTTTCTTTGTCTGAAAAATATACTTCATCATTCAAACCCAATATTAAAGATAATAATCTTACTTTTTTCTTATCAATATCTAATCTTGATTCTTTATAAAAAATAGATTTATCTTTATTGTAAATTAATTTAAAATTTATTTTTTTAAGCTCTTCTTCTCCTTCTTTGATTTTTTTATTAATAATCAAAGAAGCTTTATTAATTTTTGAGCTATCGTTTTTCTTTAAATTAGAATCAAGGTTAATTGTAGTGTATTTTATATTATAATTAGCAACAAAATTTTTTTCCTGTGCATTAAGAAATAAATTATTGAATAAGATTACTAAAAAAAATATTTTAAAAAATGCCCTCATAATTTATTTAATTTGGAAATTGAAATTCATCATGATCACTCGTTGCTTCACATACGTCATAAACATCTGACCAGATATTATAAAGCGTTTCATAACGTAATGGTATACTCGAGGGTAATCCTGCAATATACGAATCTGCAAGTCCCCAGCACTCAGGTGAAACTGTTGTAGCTTCCTCATTTGTAATTGTTTTATCTATTTTGGCAAATGACATTAAGGACATCATCATAACTAAACTTAATATTAATTTTTTCATATTTTAAAATTTAAAACCTATTTTAAAAGGTTTATTCATTACTTATTTTTTGAGTTTTTAGTTGAATACACCAAATTAAAATTCTCTAAAAAATTGGTAGAAAAAGCATTACTTTTGCGACACTTCCTCTGTTTGTTATTGTTTATTTACATAAGCATTTGTTTTAGGTGATACATTTATTTGCAAGATTTTTATATTCCTTAATCCCTCATACAGAGGTCTTTATTTGAGAGCAATTTTCTAAACAATTTCTTTTTCCCAAATTTGGAAAATATTTTTGATAAAAAAAAAGAAATAGCTTTCCATTTACGGCTCCTCCTTTAGGGGGAGAAAAACACAAAAATATCCCCCTAAAGGATGAAGCGTAAATGGAACATTATAGTTTGAAAATATTTGCTATTTTTGATTTTATGAAAAAGAAAGATTACTCTACTCTCCACTTTGTTAAAGAGGAATACCAAGCTATTTTAAGCAATTTAATTTCAATTAGACAAGAAAAAGGATATACACAATATCAAGTAGGAGAAAAACTTGGGATAAGTGATAATGCCTATTCAAAATTAGAAAATGGTCACACCAAGTTAGATGTACAACGTTTATTATTCATCTTAAAATTTTTTGATGTAAACCTTAGCGATTTTTTTAAGGATTTTAAGGATTTTAAGGAAAAAGAAATACTATTCTAAACTGCAAAACCCAAAACTAAAATTAGTTTTGGGTTTTGCATTATGTTTTCGATACAATTTTTCAAGAAAGAAAAATCACTCGAACTGAAAATATTATAATTAGATAGAAGCTTTCATTAACTCTCTATTCATTCTTGCAATATTTTCTAAAGAAATACCTTTTGGACATTCAACTTCACAAGCACCAGTGTTTGTACAGTTTCCAAAACCTTCTAAATCCATTTGTGCAACCATGTTTTTAACTCTGTCTGCAGCTTCTACTTGTCCTTGAGGTAACAAAGCATATTGAGATACTTTTGCTCCTACAAATAACATTGCAGACCCGTTTTTACAACTAGCCACACAAGCTCCACAACCAATACAAGTTGCAGCATCCATTGCTGTATCTGCAGCATCTTTAGGAATAGGAATTGAGTTTGCATCTTGCGTATTTCCAGAAGTATTTACAGAAATGTATCCTCCAGATTGCTGAATTCTATCAAAAGAAGTTCTATTAACCACTAAATCTTTAATTACTGGAAAAGCAGCAGATCTAAATGGCTCTATTGTGATAGTATCTCCATCTTTAAACATTCTCATATGTAATTGACACGTTGTTACGCCTCTGTCTGGTCCATGAGCTTCTCCATTAATATACATAGAGCACATACCACAAATTCCTTCTCTACAATCATGATCAAAAGCTACTGGTTCTTCACCAGCATTTACTAATTGCTCATTCAAAACATCCATCATTTCTAAAAAAGACATGTGTTCTGAAATTTCAGTAACTTTATAATCTACCATTTGACCCTTTGTATTTAGGTCTTTTTGTCTCCAAATTTTTAATGTTAAATTCATTTTTGACTTTTTATTTATATGAACGTTGTTTCAATTCAATATCGTTAAACTCTAATTGTTCTTTGTGCAAAACTGCATCTTTTGGCTCACCTTTATATTCCCAAGCAGAAACGAATGCAAAATTTTCATCATCACGTTTAGCTTCTCCTTTTTGTGGACCATCAATTTCTGCAGACTCTTCTCTAAAATGCCCACCTGCAGACTCTTCTCTTACCAAAGCATCTTTTGCAAACAACTCTCCTAATTCTAAGAAATCTGCTACTCTACCTGCTTTTGCTAATTGCTCATTATATTCATGATCATCTCCAGGAACATTTACATTCTTCCAGAAATCTGCTCTTAGTTCAGAAATTTCATGAATCGCTTCTTTTAAACCTGCTGCGTTTCTAGACATTCCACATTTATCCCACATAATTTTTCCTAATTTTTTGTGGTAATAATCTACAGAATGTGTTCCTTTATTGTTGATGAAAAATTTAATTCTATCTGCAACTTCTTTTTCTGCTGCTTCAAATTCTGGAGTATCTGTCGATATTTTTCCTGTTCTAATATCATCAGCTAAATAATCTCCAATAGTATATGGTAATACAAAATAACCATCTGCTAAACCTTGCATTAAGGCAGATGCTCCTAATCTGTTTGCTCCATGATCAGAGAAGTTAGCTTCTCCAATTGCA
The DNA here is from genome assembly GCA_963977615.1 of uncultured Polaribacter sp. GTDB lineage: Bacteria > Bacteroidota > Bacteroidia > Flavobacteriales > Flavobacteriaceae > Polaribacter. The sequence continues at coordinate 71,566 of CAXBPL010000003.1, forward strand.
TAACAACCAGGTATTGTAGTCATCAAATTATAATCAACCCAAATACCACCCATTGTATAATGTACAGCTGGGTAAATCATCATTGGAGTTTCATACGGATTTTCATCTACAATTTTCTCATACATTTGAAATAGGTTTCCGTATTTTGCTTTCACAATTTCTTGACCTAATTCTTTAATTTTTGCATCTGTAGCATTTACAATTCCGTGAATTTTTGCTTGTTCTTTTCCATATCTTACAAAAGATGAAGCAAAATCTAAATACACTGCTTCACCAGTTGCATTTACTCCATAACCTGCATCACAACGTTCTTTTGCTGCTCTAGATGCAACATCTCTTGGTACTAAATTTCCAAAAGCTGGGTAACGTCTTTCTAAATAGTAATCTCTATCTTCTTCTTTTAATTGTGTAGGTTTTAAAGTTCCTGCTTTAATAGCTTCTACATCTTTTAAATGTTTAGGAACCCAAATTCTACCATCGTTTCTTAAAGATTCAGACATCAATGTTAATTTCGATTGATAATCTCCAGAACGTGGAATACATGTTGGGTGAATTTGCGTGTAACAAGGATTTGCAAAATACGCTCCTTTTTTGTGGATTTTCCATCCAGCAGTTACATTAGAACCCATTGCATTGGTTGATAAGAAATATACGTTTCCATAACCTCCAGAAGCAATAACAACTGCGTGTGCAGAATGTCTTTCAATTTCTCCAGAAACTAAATTACGTGCAATAATTCCTCTCGCTTTTCCATCAACAACAACAACATCTAACATTTCATGACGATTGAACATTTCAATCTTTCCACGAGCAATTTGTCTGTTCATTGCAGAATAAGCTCCTAATAATAATTGTTGACCAGTTTGTCCTTTAGCATAAAAAGTTCTAGAAACTAAAACCCCACCAAAAGAACGGTTGTCTAACAAACCACCATAATCACGTGCAAAAGGAACTCCTTGTGCCACACATTGATCGATGATATTTGCTGAAACCTCTGCTAATCTATATACGTTTGCTTCACGAGATCTATAATCTCCACCTTTTACAGTATCGTAAAATAATCTGTAGGTAGAATCTCCATCTCCTTGATAATTTTTTGCTGCATTAATTCCTCCTTGTGCTGCAATTGAATGCGCTCTTCTTGGAGAATCTTGGTAAGCAAATGCTTTTACATTGTAGCCTAATTCTGCTAACGTTGCAGAAGCAGAACCACCTGCTAAACCTGTACCTACAACAATAACATCTATATGACGTTTGTTTGCAGGATTTACCAAATTAATATGATTTTTATAATCTGTCCATTTATCTTTTAACGGACCTTGTGGTACTTTTGAATCTAAAGCCATAATTATTTAAGATTAATGGTTAAAGTGATGATATAAAGCAATAAAAATAAAACCAGCTGGAATTATAATTGAATATGCTTTACCAAATATTTGTAAATTTCTCTTTCTGATTGTTGATGCTCCCATAGACTGGAAAGCAGATGCAAAACCATGTGCTAAATGCAAGCCTAAAAACACGAATGCAAGTACATAAGCACCAACTCTTAAAGGATTTACAAATTTATGAACTAATTCTTCATGATATCTAAAACCATCTACACCAGCCATAGTTCCTGACCAATCTCCTTGTATAAATTTTGTATTGATTTCTGGAAACCAAAAATCGATAAAATGTAAAACGATAAATGCTAAAATGGTAAGACCACTCCAAATCATGTTTCTGCTCATCCAAGAAGAATTTGCATTCCCATTATTCTTTGCATAAGATACCTTTCTTGCTCTAGAATTTCTTAACTCTAAAATAAAACCCATTACAAAGTGAAAAACAACTGCAAAAATTAATACAGGTTGTAATGCAAACTGAACTACAGGATTTGTACCCATAAAATGAGAAACTTCGTTAAAAAGTTCTGGGCTAAAAACCGATAAAATGTTTATTGATAAGTGCTGTAAAAGGAAGAACATCAAAAAAAATGCTGAAAGTGCCATCGCCACTTTTCTTCCAATTGAAGATTTGAAAAATCCGCTCATTGTTTAAATTGTTATAATTTTAAGCACAAAAATACGGCTAAACAATTCTGCAAACAAAGAATTTACAACGTTTTCGCATGTATTTAGAACAATTTTAAATAACTTAGTTAAACGTTTAAATAATGTTAAGCACGCATTTAATGCATGCTAATTTGAAACTACCAAACATTTATTATTTTGCCATTTTCCTTTTAAAGATTCTGGGGCTATAATTTCTCCTTCACAAGTTAAAAAATCACCCTTTTTATTTTTTTTGATAATTTTCATTTTCCCTTCATTTATAGCATTTATAACTTTATAAATAAGGCTTTTTTGAGATAGTTCGCTTCTTTTTACAATCAGTTTTAAACCCTCTTCATTGTTATATAAATCCATTATTGATGAGATTTCATCTGGCACAACACCATCTTCCAATTGATTTTTTTTAAAGGTTTTATAATTTTCCTTTTCATGTGCTTTTCCTAAAGAACGTGCTGCAGATTTACCAATTTCTTGTCGTAAACGAGCCATCCAATAAGCATGTCTAAAAGCATCTACTTGACCTCCAGAAGCATCTCCATCTAGTAAATTTGTTTTTTTTATAGAATCTGAAACCCTATTTACTTCTTGAGATATTTTTAAAGATTTTTTTGCTTTAAAAGGATGAAACAAAACCCAAATCTTTTTAGGACCAGAAAGATCAAAAAAACCTTTAGGATTCGATTGCGCATTTGTTAGCATCGAAATTAAAAAGAAAAGAAATAATATTTTTTTTTTCATTTTTTTAAAGAAAAGGTTCCAAAGTTTTTATGATATATAATGAATGGTAATGATATTTATGGTTCTAATAAATAGAATTAGATATTGAAATATTTTTTACAAAAATTAATCCATCATAGGTTTCTGAAAATATCTTTGTTATCATAATTTTATACAAAGGTTTTGGTTTATAACCACCACCAGCTATTAATAGATGTTTATTTTTTTTAATAAAAAAGTTTGAAGAATCACTTTCTATTGCTTCTTGCAAATCAATAAAATAAATATCTTTATTGGCTGCTTTTAATGTTTTAGCAAGTGTTTTTCGAAATGGCTGTTTGATATGATAAGTTTTCCAATAATTGCCTTTTTTTCTATCCAATACAAGACCTTTTATTTTTCCAATTCCAAAATCAAAACCAACACTGTAATATTCATCTTTGTAATAATCTTTTAAATGGAAACCTAAATTTTTAATACCACTTCCATTAGAAAACATTTCTTTTTTATTAATATGTTCATTATGTGCCCAAATAAAAGCTTTACCATTTTTGGATTCATTTTCTACTATCCATTTGACATTTTCAAACATTTTTAAATCTCTAAACTCATTGCTTTCAGGATATTTACTTTTAGTTTTTGATGCATATTGCGTATATGCTATTAAATAATCTAGACTTCTTATTAACTGTTTATATTCTTTATCTTCTATTTGTGAAACCTCTATTTCCTTTTTTAATTCATTTAGTTTAGGAATTTGTAATTGCCACCATTTGTCAGATTTAGTATAATTAATCATCTTATTAGAACAACTATCTGCTATTTCTAAAAGATCTTTATCAATACTCATTTTATGATTATTTACAAATCTCCGTATTTCATTACCAAGATTTTTTCCTATTTGAATATCCATACCATAAAATCGGATTTGATTTTCTTTCTGTTTACCTAAATTATAGTTTCGCATCCATTGTAAAAGATTTACAATTTCTTTAGAATACCACCATGGCATATTGAAATTTTTGGCTATTGTATTAACATCTCCTTTTCCACCACTTATCCATTCGTTTATTCCAGCTTCAGCTTGATAAGACTCTTCCATTATAAAAATTTTTAAACCTTGAGTTTTTACTAAGTGTTTAAAAAATTTAGCTTTTATATCAAAAAATTCCTTAGTATTATGAGAAGCTTCTCCAAACCCATAAATTTTAGCATTTGTAAATCTATCTGGAGTGTTTTCGTTAAAAACAGCTAGCTCAGAATTTGGATTTGCATCTTCAATCTCTATTAAATTAGTGTTTATCCAATTTACAGTTTGCTTATTTTGTGAATTGACAAAAAAAGCAGAAATAAAGGTAAAAATTAAAATTATTCTTTTCATTCCAACTATTTACTTTATCTCAAATGCCGATTTTGCATCACCAATTTTTACAACATATTTTCCTTTCGGTAAATAATAAACATCGTTTGCAGCAGCTTTTAATTTAGAATCCTTGTTTGCTTTTTCGTAGTTTTTTAAGCCTTTTTTAGAAAAAGAAACATCAAAATTGAATTCATTATAACCTTTATCAGCATTTACAGCAATAGCGTTTACCAACGTTTCTCCTTGATATATTTCTAAATCCACTTTTTTATCAGCATTTACATAAAAAGGAATGGTAATTTCTGGCTCATATGCATCTCTCCACTGGCTCCAAGAACGTCCCCAACTTCTGTTTTGTCTAATGTCTGAAACATCAAAAACGTAACTTTGTTTTGCTAAAACTGCATTCGTCATTTTTTGTATTGATGAAACATCTGCTTTATACAAACTACGTCCATGTGTTGCTACAATTAAATGTTTTGCTGTTGGCTGAATTACCAAATCATGCACTGCAACATTAGGTAAGTTTTTATTAAAAATACTCCAAGAACTTCCTTTATCAAAAGAAATATACAAACCATTGTCTGTACCAACATATAAAATACTTTCGTTTGCTGGATCTTCTTTAATCACGTTTACTGGTGATGCTGGAATATCTTTTCCAATATTCTCCCAAGTTTGTCCATAATTATCAGACTTATAAACATAGGTTGTAAAATCGTCAAATCTATACCCATTTAAAGTTGCATACACTGTTTCTTTTTTATGTGCTGATGCAATAACTCTAGAAACCCATAAATCTTGTGGTAAATTATCTGAAATACGCGTCCAACTTCCTCCTCCATTTTTAGTAACGTTGATATAGCCATCATCTGAACCCACATAAATTAATCCAAATTGAAACGGACTTTCAGATATTGAAGTTAGTGTTCCATACGCAACATTTCCTTTTTTTCCTCCAGTTGTTAAATCGTCTGAAATAGTTTCCCAGTCATCTCCTTGGTTTAAAGATCTGTGTAATTTATTACCTCCTAAATATAAAATATCTTGATTATGTTTTGATAAATGAATAGGAGTTTGCCAGTTAAAACGGTAAGGATTTTCGCCTAAAGTATGTTTTGGCTGTATGTATTTTTGGCTTCCTTTTGCTCTATCAATTCTGTAATAATTTCCAAATTGAAAACCTGTGTACACAATATTTTGGTTTCTCTCATCAACTTGAACTTGCATTCCATCTCCACCCATAATTGACTCATAAGGGTTTTGACCTCTTTGCATCCAACCTTTATCAATTCTTGCAGTATTATCTGCTACCCAAACTCCATTATCCTGCATACCTCCATAAACTTTATAGTTTTTTTGAGTATCTGCATATACAGAGTAAAATTGTCCAACTGCAGGTTCGTTTAATTTTGTCCAATTTTCTCCATCATCATAAGAAAGATTTAAACCACCATCATTTCCGTTTAAAATATGTCCAGATTTTTTAGGATTCACCCACAAAGCTTGATGATCTGAATGCACATTTTCTGCATTAATTGAGGTAAACGTTTTTCCACCATCTTTCGATTTTATAATCGGAACTCCTAAAACGTAAATTCCGTTTTCATCTTGTAAATCAACTCTAATTTCGCCAAAATAATACCCATAAGAACTATATACACCTTCCAAATAATTATCGTGAGTTTTTTTCCAAGACTTTCCTCCATTGGTAGTTTTAAAAACCTCTGCTCCTATTACTTCTGAATCAAACAACATTGAGTTTGCATCTTCTAAATAACTAGCTAAATCCATTGGTTTTACAGAACCAACACTCACCATTTGTTTTACATTTTGTGCTCTATATTTTTCTTGGAAACCGTTATTTTTTAAATAATTATTTAACCTACCATCATCTAATTTTAAAAAATCATTCGTAGACATTGTCTTAAAATCTTCTTTCGTTAATTCGTCTGAAGCTTTTTTAGCAGCACCTTTTGGTCTTCTAAACTGACTATCATGCAAAGCATACACTGTATTTTCATTAAAAACGGCTAAACCAATTCTACCAACTCCATCTCCTATAGGAAAACCACTTTTGTCTGCAATTTTTGTCCAAGAAGTTCCTGCATCTGTACTTTTATAAATCGCAGAATTTTTTCCATCACCATCAAAATCCCAAGCTTTACGTTCTCTTTCCCAAGAAGCTGCATACATTACATTAAAATTTTCTGGAGCAAAATCTACATCAATAATTCCTGTATTTTCATCAATATAAAGAGATTTTGTCCATGTTTTTCCTCCATCAACAGTTTTAAAAAGACCTCTTTCTTCATTTGATGAATATAAATGACCAATAACAGCCACAATAACTTCATTTGTATTGTTTGGGTTGATCAAAATTCTACTAACATGATGAGAATCTGTTAACCCAACATTTTGCCATGTTTTACCTTTATCCGTAGATTTTAACATTCCAATTCCTGCATAACTTGAACGTGAAGAATTTTTTTCTCCTGTTCCCACCCAAATTGTTTCTGAGTTCCAATCTACAGCAATATCTCCAATATTTTGTGTTGGAGAATTGTCTAAAACAGGCGTAAAAGTTGTACCATTATTATTCGTGTACCACAAACCACCAGAAGCATAACCAACATAAAACTCTGTTGGGTTTTCTGGGTTTACAGCAACATCTGCAACTCGACCACTCATTACTGTTGGCCCCATATTTGTAAAGTTGATGTTTTTTACAAGTGAGTTGTTTGTTATTTTTTCTTTTTCAATTAAAGCATTCTCAACAACTGAAGAACTTGTTGGTTTTGATTGACTTAAAATAATTGATGTAAAAAAAATGAAGAAATAAAAAGTAAATTTTTTCATAAAATATAAAGTTTGGTCTTTTTTTAAGCCACTAAAATATTAGTTTTTAAAGATATACTTTAGTTTTTATTGTTAATTTTTATTAAATTTGAAGTAATTAATCAATTAAAAATTATTACAATGGGAATTTTGTACACAATTATTATTGGAGCCATCTGTGGTTATATTGCAGATGTTTTAATGAGAGACAATGGCTTTGGCTTATTAGTAAATATTATTATTGGAATTGCAGGAAGTTTTGTAGGATCTTGGCTTTATGGCGAATTAGGCTTAAATATTAATGTAAACCCTTACTGGTTAAGAGACATTATAATTGGTGCAACTGGTGCAGTTGTAATTCTTTTTTTAGTTGGTATTTTAAGAGGAACTCGAGGCAGAAGAAGATAACTTTTTAGCTATAAAAAATAAGAAAGATGCTTTATAGCATCTTTTTTTATGCCTAAAAAGTACGCAAACAAAATATAAATAGAATATTAATAGACGACAAACAACAAATGAACGTACATTTGTAGCCTATTTAGAAACAATAACTTTATTTGTTTCTTAAAAATATAATTATGTCGTTCAAATCATTAGGGTTATCTGATGCTTTAATAAAAGCAGTAGAAGAAAAAGGATACACAACTCCTTCTCCAATTCAACAAAAAGCAATTCCACATATTTTAGAAGGTAAAGATATTTTAGCTTCTGCACAAACAGGAACAGGGAAAACAGCAGGTTTTACCTTGCCAGTTTTACAATATTTAACAGCTACAAAGCACCCAAAATACAGACCTTTACGTGTGTTAATTTTAACACCAACAAGAGAATTAGCAGCTCAAGTACATGAAAATGTTAGAGAATATAGCAAATATGTAGATATTAAATCTACAGTGGTTTTTGGTGGTGTAAAAGCAGCATCACAAATAAAAACATTAAGACAAGGAGTAGATATTTTAGTAGCAACTCCTGGTAGATTATTAGATTTACATGATCAAAAAGCCGTTTCTTTTAAACGCGTTGATGTGTTAATTTTAGATGAAGCTGATAGAATGTTAGATATGGGTTTTGCAAGAGACTTAAACAAAATTATAAGTTTTATGCCTGCAAAGCGTCAAAACTTGATGTTTTCTGCAACTTTTTCTGATGATATTAAAAAATTAGCAGCTGGTATTTTACACAATCCTGTTGAAGTAGAAACTGCTCCACAAAATTCGACTGCAAAAAAAGTATCTCACAAGGTTTATAATGTTGATAAAAACCAAAAAACTCCTTTAATTATTAAGTTGATAAAAGACAATAATTGGGAACAAGTTTTAGTTTTTACAAGAACAAAACATGGTGCTAATAAATTAACTGAAAAGTTGATAAAATCTGGTATTTCTGCTGCTGCAATTCACGGAAATAAAAGTCAAGGTGCAAGAACAAAAGCGCTTAAAAACTTTAAAGATAATTCTATTAAAATTTTAGTAGCAACAGATATTGCTGCTCGTGGTTTAGATATTCCTTTATTGCCTCACGTTATTAATTTTGAACTACCAAATGTACCTGAAGATTATGTGCACAGAATTGGTAGAACAGGAAGAGCTGGTGCAGAAGGAGAAGCAATTTCTTTGGTTTGTAGTGAAGAAACTGAATACCAAAAAGAAATAGAAAAAATCTTAAAAGAAAAACTAAAAACTTCTGTTTTAGAAGGTTTTGAACCTACTGATACTGCTCCACCAAAAAGAGCAGCAACACAAAGTAAAGGTTCTTTTGGAAAGAAGAAAAAAGGTGGAAGTTCAGATGCTGCTAATCAAAATAAACCAAAAAGAAAACCGCATTTTAAAGGAAACAAACCTGCAGGTGCAACTTCTGGAAGAGGAAGAACTGGCGCTCCTAAAAAGAAAAAATATTAAGTTTCTTTTTTTAGCAAAAAATAAAATTAGCAAATTTTAGATAATTTTTTAAAAACTACATGATTCTCGGTTTTAGACTAAGAATTATGTAGTTTTTTTAATATTACTGAGTAACTTCACCTAAAGAAAACACTGATTTTCCATTGGCGCTCATTAAAATTTGAGCATCAAAATTTGGCATTAAAACTGTATTCAACTCGTTTAAATTCCAAGTATTTGGGTTTTTAAACCATTCTGCAAGATTTACTTTAATTTCGATAATAGTATTATTTCCAATTTGTACAGTTCCTAAATCTACATCAAAAGAAGTATCTTGAAAAATTAAATTATTTGGATCTGACCTGTCTACAGCTCTAATTACATGATAATTAAAATTTGCATCTGCATTGTTTGTGTCTTTGTATTTACCATCAAACTGCATATAGTGATAACCACCACCCAACATTCCTGGAACATTAAAAGAAGCTGAATTTAAATCCTGGTAAACACCATCTGAATTATCTTCGTCTTTAAAACCAAACGTAAATTTTAAATTGTTCGTTCCTTTTACCAAATCTGTAATGGTAATATTTGTCCCAGAATTATCATTTAAATCTACTAAAAAATAATTTTTACTACCCACTAAATTAATGTTAGAAATTAGATATCTATATTTTTCGATACTCACCTTTTCTCCATTTGCATTGGTAAATTTAAATTCGCTAAAATCTTGATTGGTGATTGAAACACCATCCCAATTATGGGTAAATAGTATAGTTGCCACTCCATTTTCTTCCTCTTTATTACAACTTGAAAATGCAATTATAACAAATAAAAGCATGATTATTTTTTTCATTTTTCTATCTTATTTTGATCATTAAACCATCTGAAAAACCTTTATTTTCAAGAATTTGATTGTCTGAACTACTAGTTTCTCCAACAGCAATTATGCTTTGATTATTTAACTCTATAGCATCAAATAAAAATTCGTTTTGTGAACCACCAATAAATTTTTGCCAGACTTTATTGCCTGAGTTATCAACTTTTAAAATCCAAGCATCATTTTGACCTTGGTTTGTAAAACCTACATCTGAACTTCTTGAATTTCCTGCAATAATAAAGCCATTATCTTGAGTTTTAGAAATGGAACGAGCTACATCAAAACTGCTTCCTCCATGGGTTTTTTCCCAAATTAAATTTCCATCCGTAGAAATTTTTATAATCCATAAATCTGCACCTCCATTATTTATGCTAACGTCTTTATCTTGACTTCTTGTATCGCCAACAATCAAAAAATTACCATCGTTTGTGTTTGTAATTCCTCTTGGTTCCTCTATTTCTGAACCTCCAAAACTTTTTTCCCAGATTAAATTTCCATCACTAGCAATCTTTAAAACCCAAAAATCATACGTGCCTTTATTGTTTGTAATATTAAAATCTTCACTGTCTGATGAAGCTGCAATTAGATAATTATTATCTGCAGTTTCTACAACTCCAAAAGGTGTATCTGTAAAAGAACCTCCAAAATATTTACTCCATTCTAAATCTCCTGAATTAGTTAGTTTAATTGCCCAAACGTCTCCACCTGCATGTTTTTGAGCAGCTTTAGAATTTCCTTGTCCATTAGAAGCTGTAACATCTAAAACACCTGTAATTAAATAGCCATTATCTGACGTTTGTATAAATGTTGTGCCAGAATCTGAACCTGAATACCCAAACGTTTTTTGCCAAGAAATAAAACCATTTGCAGTAATTTTTAAAAACCAAAAATCTTGATTCCCATTATTGTTTGAAACATCTCCATCTGCACTTTTACTAAAACCTAAAAGAGCAAAACCACCATCTTGAGTTGCAATAATATCATAACCTCTATCATCATCTGAGCCTCCAAAAGTTTTTTGCCAAAGCAAAGTGTCTTCGGATGAAAATTTCATCAACCAAAAATCGAAACTTTCGTTTGTTTTATCAGTAATATCAAAATCGTTGCTTTGTGTGTATCCTAAAATTGCATAACCTCCATCAGCAGTCTTTACAACAGATTGAAAAACATCATTTTTAGAACCACCAAAAGTTTTTACAAATTCGGTTTCTTCTAAATTTGTTATAGGATTTTCTGTTCCTTCATCTTTTGAACAATGGATGCATAAAAAGAGTATTGCTAAAAAGGGTATTTTTTTTATCAACTTAAATAATAATTATTCAGATTTTTTAATCAGAAATAAACCTCTTTCTATATCACTTACAACAATAACATTACTTGCAAAATATGGATATACATTCCAAGCACCATGAAAAGAAGTGTTATTATTTTCTGGATACGTATCAAAAAATGCAATTTCATTTAAGTTTTTGTTGCTAATATCAGCAATATCAATCATTCTTACACCAGCAGTATAATTTGCTTGGAAATAGGTGTTGTCTTTTACATAACCATTATGATCTATGGCTTCAGTTGGCCCAAAATACTCGCTTGACAATACTGGATTGTCTAAATCTAATAAATCGAAAATTAAGATTCTTGTTTTATCAACTTTACCATCAACTTCATCTAACTCATCACCAACAATAAAATAACGTTGGTTTTCTGTAAACCAACCTTGGTGTGTATACGCTTCATTTGCATAGGTTATTTTAGAAATTTCGATAGGATTTGTTTTATCAGTTACATCTACAATAACCACTTCATTTGTTCCAAATCTTTCTCCATTACTAGACACCATAATTTCTTTAGAAGTATAATCTGTATCTGGTCCTTTATAATTAATTACTTGTGCATCATGTGCATAACCAGCTTCTCTGAAATTACCTTCTATAACTGGATTTATAGGGTTTTGAATATTGATAAAAAGTGGACCTCCACTAGCTTGTGAAGTTCCTACAGCATAAGCATATCCTGAATCTTCGTTTATTACAATATTATGTGCGTTTCCAAAATCGGTTAACGTAGTTTCTGCAGTAAATATTTCTGGTGGATTTACCACATTTCTTAAACGTGTTAAATCGAAAACTTGCATTCCATGATTTGCAGCTTCACTAACCACAAAAGCGTAATTATTATACACTTTTACGTCTCTCCAATCGCTATTTACGGTTGCTGTTGGTAAAAAACCAAGTATAATTGGCTCTGTTGGATTGCTAATATCTACAAAAGAAACCCCTGAATTTAAGCCCATTAAAACATATTCTTTGTTGGTTGTTGCGTCTGTCCAACCCCAAGAATCGTTTCCTTCTATAACTGAAAAAGCAGTAGTTGTCGGATCTAAATCTTCTGTACTTATATGAGCCAGTAAATCGTAACCATTACAAGGATAGATACCAGCCAAACCATTTTCGCACTTTATTATTAAGCTTTCAGGTACTAAAGGATCTACCAAAGTTGGCGTTTCTATCGTTTCTTTTGAACAACTGAATGCTGTTAACAATACTAAAAAAAGAGTTTTTTTAATCATATTTTTAATTTTGAGAGATTTAAGTATCATAAAAGATATTGCATTTAAAAAAATAAGCACAATTACTATTCCAAAAATAAGATTTATAATTTGATTTTTAAGAAAATGATTTTTAAACTAATTGAGTCAATTTTTAGAATGTACTTATCTTTGCAATATGTTAGAAGATAAAAATACGCAAAAAACATCATTAGCTGAATTAGGAGAATTTGGCTTGATTAATCATATTACAAAATATTTTAAGGTAGCAAATTCATCAACTATAAAAGCAGTTGGAGATGATGCAGCAGTTTTAGATGCATCAGAACAACAAACTTTAGTAACTACAGATTTGTTGATTGAAGGTGTGCATTTCGATTTGAGTTATATGCCTTTAAAGCATTTAGGCTACAAAGCTGTGATGATTAATTTGAGTGATGTGTATGCAATGAATGGATTTGCAGAACAAATTACGGTTTCAATTGCAGTTTCTAATCGTTTTCCTTTAGAAGCTATTGAAGAATTGTATGCAGGAATTCAACTAGCTTGCGAAACGTATAATGTTGATTTAATTGGTGGAGACACAACCTCATCTACCAAAGGAATTTTAATTTCTGTGACTGCTATTGGTAAGGTTGATAAAGGTGAAGCTGTATATAGAAACACAGCAAAAGAAACCGATTTAATTGTGGTTTCTGGAGATTTAGGTGCAGCTTATTTAGGCTTGCAAGTGCTAGAAAGAGAAAAACAAGTTTTTAAGGTTGATCCAAATAATCAGCCAGATTTAGATAATTATACCTATTTAATTGAACGTCAATTAAAACCTGAGGCTCGTAAAGATGTTGCAGGTTTATTAAAAGAATTGGACGTAAAACCAACTTCTATGATTGATGTTTCTGATGGATTATCGTCTGAACTTTTTCATATTTGTACACAAAGTAAAGTGGGTTGTAAAATTTATGAAGAAAAATTGCCTTTAGATCCTCAAGTAATTTCTACTTGTGAGGAATTTGAGTTAGATTCTACCATGGTTGCTTTAAGTGGTGGTGAAGATTACGAATTGTTATTTACAGTGCCAATTGCAGATTTTGATAAAATAAAAGGAAATCCACATTTTTCTATTATTGGGCATATTACTGCTGAAGATCAAGGATTACAATTGGTAACAAGAGCAAGCCAAGAAATTGAGTTAAAAGCTCAGGGCTGGAATTCTTTACAGAAAGATTAATTTTTAGCTAATTAATATTTTCATTTTTGATGAAATCATTACGTTTAATTCTTTCTAATTTAATTTATTTTGCACCTTCTTGGGTATTTTCATCTATTAATATTTTAATTGGTACTTGGATTCTTTACATTCCGTTTATCAAACTTAAATTTGCTTTAAATGATGGCGAAGTTGGTTTTGCGTTGTTTTTTACAGCTTTAGGTTTGTTGATTACCATACCTTTTATACCAAAAATAAACAAAAGAATAGGTGTTGGTACATCAACCAAAATAGGAATATTTCTTTTGGCAATCGCTTTTAATTTTCCATTATTAGCACCAAATTATATATTGCTTTGTGCATCATTAATGGTTGTTGGTGTGTTTTCTGCTTTTACAGATATTTCTTTAAATGCACTAACATCAACGATCGAAAAAAGAGAACAACAAAATTTTATGTCTGCTGCACATGGTTTTTTTAGTTTAGGTGGTTTTGTAGGTGCAGGAATTGGGAGTTTGTTTATTAGTCAATTTTCTAATCCTCAATTACACATGGGTATCATTTCTGTTTTTGTAATGATTACAAACTTATTTTTATCAAAAAATTACGCATTTGTAGTTGGCGACAAAAAAGAAAAATCAACAAAGAATTTATCATTTTTTAAAAGTATAAAACCTCTTTTGGTCCTTGCAATAATTGCTTTTATAATTATGTTTAATGAAGGTGCTGTAGAACATTGGAGCAATTTATTTCTTTTTGATATTGTAAAAGTTTCTGAAAGTAAAGCTGGTTTAGGATTTATTATTTTTTCTTTAACGATGACAATTGGTCGTTTTTTAGGTGATGGGTTTAGCCAACAATTAGGTTCTAGAAAAACGATTTTATTTTCTACGATCATTGCATTTGTAGGCTATTTATTTATAATAATGTCTAGCTTAATTTTTAGTGTTTTGGGCTTTGGTTTATTAGGTTTCGGACTTTCCGTAATTATTCCAGAAGTCTACAGAATTGCAGGAAATAATAAAGTTTTAGAAACTTCTTTTGCTATTTCAATTGTGTCAGGAATTGGTTTTGTTGGTTTTTTAGTGGGGCCAGTAATTTTAGGAGCTATTTCTAATTTTAGTAGTTTGGTTGTTAGTTATGTATTTTTATCAATCTTGATAATTATTGCTTTTGGTTTGGGCTTGTTTGGGTTGAAAAAAAAGGTTGATAATGTTTAATTTATAGTCAATTTTATAATACTATAAAATTTAACAGTCTTTTATAAACTCTTTTAAAACCACAATAAGTTCTTCTCTATTTTCAATGTGACTCATATGTCCACCAGATAAAACTTTAAGTTCAGCGTTTGTCTTTTCGGCCTCTAAAACTGCTGTTTTAGCATCTAAAACAGGATCTTTCTTACCAACAATAATTAATTTTTGAAAATTATTTTCTGATAAAATATGATTTGTATTTGGGCGAATTCGCATACCTTCGCTCGCAGCAATATATCCTTGAACTGGTGTTTTTAATGCTTCTTGCAAAGCCAACTTAA